>NZ_JBHWIJ010000196.1:6538-7595 GCF_042732255.1 Kitasatospora sp. NPDC059803
CACGGCACCACTCGCGCGCCGCCGCCCCCCCCACCTCAACTAAACTCGGGGCCGCCCCCCCCCCCCCCCCCCACCACCAGGCGGACGTCCGGCCGGACGATGAGGTCCGCCGCGATGTTGACCGCGTTGGTCACGATGGTGATCCCGCCGCGCTCGGCCAGCACCCGGGCCAGCTCGCTCGTCGTCGTGCCGCCCGTCAGGCCTACCACGGACCCGTCCGGCACCAGCCGGTCGGCCGCCAGCGCTATCCGCCGCTTCTCGGCCTGCCGCGTCCCGTGCTTGTGGCGCAGCGGCAGTTCGAGGTTGACGGCACCGGTGACCGCCCCGCCACGGGTGCGGTGCAGCAGGCCCTGCTCGTGCAGTTCCTGGAGGTCCCGGCGGACGGTGGCCGGTGACACCTGGAGGAGACCGGCCAGCTCGTGCACATCGGCGCTGCCCGCCTCGGTGATGTGGGCGAGGATCCGGGCGGTACGGTCGGCTTTGAGCATGGCCGAAGTCTAGGGCGTGTCCGTTGGATCACGCCGGGCCCGTGGGGCGGCGGACTGTGCGCAGAACCGCGCAAGCCGGCCGGGCGGCCCGGAGCGGGGGCGTCACCGGGTGGCGAAGACCCAGCGGTCGGCGGCGAAGGCGTCGTGGGGTTCGGGCCGGGGGCCGCGGCCGTAGTGGCGGGTGAAGTCGAACGGGGTGTGGACGGTGGTGGACCAGCCGCGCGCGGTGAGATCGGCGGTGGTGTCGGGGCGCGGCCCGGCGTCGAACAGGGCGAGCAGGTCGACGCCGAGCCGCTCGCGGGCGGTCGTGTAGACGGGGTTGTCGCGGACCGCCGCGGACTCCGGTCCGAGCCTGGCCTCGTACGCCAAGGTGCTGCCGGCGGCGCCGAGTCGGTCGACGGCGGCCGCGAGCCGCTGTTCGGCGGCGGCGGGCAGATAGGGCAGCAGGCCCTCGGCGAGCCAGGCGGTCGGCTCGGCGGGCTGGAAGCCGGCCGCGGTGAGGGCGTCGGCCCAGTCGCCGCGCAGGTCGGCGGCCAGTGGGGCCCGCAGCGCGCTCCCGGCCGGCCGGC
>NZ_JBHWIJ010000196.1:7605-10549 GCF_042732255.1 Kitasatospora sp. NPDC059803
CGCCGCGCAGGTCGGCGCCCACCGGCCCGCGGCGCGCCGCGGGCCGGGCGTCGAGCCGGTCGAGGACGCGCTGCTTGAACGCGAGGACCTCGGGCCGGTCGACCTCGAAGACGGCGAGGTCGGCGGGCCAGTCGAGTCGGAAGGCCCGGGTGTCCAGGCCGGCGCCGAGCAGGACCACCTGGCGGACGCCCAGGTGGGCGGACCACAGCAGCTGGTCGTCCAACGCCCTGGTCCGCAGGGCGAAGTAGCGGCCGAGCCGACCCCAGAGCGGATCGGCCTCGCCGGCCGGGACGTCCCGGGGGTGGACCGGCCAGTGTGTGGAGGACCGGGCGGCGCGGACGAAGTGCTCGGCGTGGGCGTCCCGGGCGAGGGCGTCGGGGCGGTGGGTCTCGATCGCGCGGGCGGCGGCGACCATCAGGGCGGTCGGTCCGACGCCCTCGTCGACGCCGGCACGGGGGCGGGCGGCGGTGGCCATGGTCCCTCCTGGTGTTCGGACTTCGGGAAGCCGCGACCAGGTCCTGTCCGGCAGGATCGGCCGGACAGGCTGGACGGCGGACCGGTCGTGGGTGGTGGCGCGGGCGCCGTGGGCCCGGTGCGTGAAGCATGGGACGGCGCCGCCGGGCAGGCGCGGGGCGGCGGCGCCGTCGCTCAGCCGATCCGGGGCGGGCGCGCCCCGGGGAGATCAGGCGGCCGGTTGGCCCACCAGCAGGTCGCCGGGGATGCCGGCCTTGTCCGGGGCGTAGTAGTCGCGGATCCCGGCGGCCCAGACGGCCACCGTGATGCGGTCCTCGGGGGTGGGGCCGAAGGCGTCGAAGAGGGCGTGGATGTTGGCGTGCTCGAAGCCGATCGCGGTCATCAGCGCCACGAACAGCGGGCGCTCGATCAGGCCGTCGCCGTCCGGGTCGCCGAGCGCGGACAGGGCGTCGGCGAACTCGCCGGCGGTGGGGCCGAAGCGCTCGGGCGAGAGGACGAAACCGCCGAACTCCTCGCGGCTGATCACGCCGTCGCCGTTGGTGTCCAACTCGCTGACCAGGGTGGTCCAGTAGCGCCGGAAGGCGGCGCGGATCGCGGCCTTCGCGGCCTCGTCCGAATCGGCGGCGGCCGCGACCACGCGGGCCGTCATCAGGTTGAAGTCGTCGACCTCGACGACGCCGTTGCGGTTGGCGTCGAACAGGGAGAAGACGAGGTCGATCCGCCGGGTGGCCTCGGTGGGCATGTGTCGCTACCTCTTTCCGTGGGTTCACGCGTGTCCGTGGGTCCACGCGTTCCGGTGGGACCGGATGGTGTGCGTCCGATCGGTCTCCCCACTATCGGCCACCCGGGTCGGAGCGGATGAGTCATGATCGAGTTCTTCACCTGATGGAGTGAACTATCAGCGTTCGAACGCCAGTTGGCGCGCAAACGGCCCTGCTCAGGCCGCCGGGGCGGCCGGCCGCCAGTCGGCGGGGCCGGCGAGCGGGAGGTGCCGGGGCAGGCCGGGCGTCCAGCGCTTGGTCCCGTCGGGCAGGACGGCGAGGGCCTCGACGCCGGGCTGCCGGGCGGCCCAGGCGAGCGCGCGGTCGGGGCCCATCGCGAAGGCGGCGGTGGCCCAGGCGTCGGTGCGGGCGATCCCGGTGCCGGGGGCGCCGACCAGGGTCAGCGAGGCGAGGCCGGACGTCGGCCGGCCGGTGTGCGGATCGAGGATGTGCGCGCCGCGCTCGGCGGTGCCGGAGGTGGCCACCGCGAGGCCGTCGCCGCCCAGCACGGCGGCCAGCGCGCCCGGCCGCAGCGGGTGGGCGACCCCGATCCGCCACGGCCCGCCGGCGGTCTGCACGTCCCCGCCGCCGCTGACGCAGTACTGCCGGGCCCCGGCGGCGGCCAGCAGCCCGGCCGCCTCCTCGACCGCCCACCCCTTGACCCAGCCGCTCGGGTCGAGCCGGCCGCCGGGCCGCTCGGTGAAGAAGCCGTCGGTCTGCGCGGCGACCTCGCGGCAGGCCGCCAGGACGACGCGGACCTGCGGATCGCAGCCGGCGAGGGCGAGTTCGCCCCGGTCGAGGCGGCTGATGTCGCTGTCCGGCCGGTAGGGCGAGAACACCGCGTCGATCCGGTGCAGCCGGTCGGCGATCCGGCGGAGCGCGGCGGGCGTGTCCGGGCCGGGATCGCGGACGGCGATCGAGAAGACGGTGCCCATGACGGGTTCGGCGTGGCGGAGCACCGCGCCTCACCGCCCGGCGCGGTCGAGCGCGCTCTGCAGGGAGCGGACGTAGCCGTCACTGGTGAAGGTCGCGCCGCTGACCACGTCGATCCCGGCGCTCTGTGCGGCGATCGCCTCCTGGTTGAGCAGGGGCAGCGCGGAGCTGTTGATCTCGCGGTCCCGGCGGTCCTCGGTGGGGTACTTGACGACGTCGACGGTGGTGATCCGGCTGCCGGCGAGGGTGACCTCGACCTGGACGGGGCCGTAACGGGTGTTCACGGCGTCGCCGGTGACCTTCCGGGTGCCGCCGGCGCCGGCCGCGGCACCGGCGGCCGGTGCGCTGGGAGAGCCCGACGGCCCAGCGGTGGCGTCGGAGGCCCCGGCAGCGGTACCGGACGAACCCGTGGCGCCGGACGAGCCTGCGGTACCGGACGAGCCCGTGCCGCCGGAGCTGATCACCGGCGCGGGCCCGGCGGCCCCGTGCGGTTTGAGGGAGAGCAGCAGGACGACTCCGGCCGCGGTGGCGGCACCGGTGACGACGGCTCGGCGCATGGGCGGGGCTCCTCGGGGGTGTGGCGGAGGTGGCGGTGTGACGGGTCTCGGCAGGTCCGGCGGGCTCGGCGAGCGGGCTCAGAAGTCGAAGGACTCCCGGTGGATGCGCCCCGCCCGCACCCCGGCGGCCCGCAGCGAACGGACGGCCTCCTCGGCCAGCGCGTCCGGCCCGCACAGGTAGACCTCGTGCTCTGCGAGGTCGGGGACGCGCCGGGCGAG
>NZ_JBHWIJ010000196.1:10559-16184 GCF_042732255.1 Kitasatospora sp. NPDC059803
CCAGCTACCGGCCGCCCTCCGCGGCCACCGCTCCCGCCCCCAACAGTTACACATGTTGCGGGGGGTGTTGGGGGACTCGCGGGGCGTGCGGTCGCCCGAGGTCGCCGATCCGCGCCCGCGGGCCGACCAGTTCGTGCACCGCGGCGCCCCGCCGCCGGGCCACCTCCGCCAGCTCGGCCCGGAACAGCACGTCCTCCGGGCGCCCGGCCCGCTGGACCAGGGTCAGCTCGCCCGGCAGCGTCTCGAACAGCGCCCGCAGCGGGGTGATCCCCACCCCCGCCCCGAGCAGCAGCACCCGGCGCCGCCGTTGCAGCCGCCCGGTGAACGCCCCGTACGGGCCCTCGGCGCGCACCGGGGTGCCCGGGCGCAGCGCGGCCACCGCGGCGCTGTGCCCGCCGAGGTCCTTGACGGTGAAGCGCAGGAAGTCCGGGCGCGGCGGCGCGGACAGCGAGTACGGGTTGGCGGCCCACCGCAGGCCGGGCGCCTGGAACTGGAGGCGGAAGAACTGGCCCGGCTCGGCCCGGAGTTCGTCCAGCCGCCGACCGGTCAGGAACAGCGACACCACGCCCGGCCCCTCCCGCCGCACCTCTGCCACCCGCAGCCGGTGCCGGCGGTCGAGCAGCCAGGGCCGGGCCAGCCGGTACCAGCCGAGCAGGGCGGCGGTGCCGAGGTAGAGCGCGTACCAGGCGGCGCGGGCCGGGCCGTCGCCGAGGTCGGCGCCGGTGGCCAGCTGGTGGCCGAAGGCGAGCGCCACCGCGAGGTAGGTGGCCAGGTGCAGGTAGTACCAGGCCTCGTACGGGAGGCGGCGCCGGGCGGCCCGGGCGGAGACGGCGCCGGTGCCCAGCATCAGCAGGGTGCCCAGCGCGGCCTTGAGCATCTCGGGGTAGTGGAGGACGATCTCCACGCCCTCGCCGAACAGGCCGCGCCCGTCCGTCAGCGCGTACCCCCAGACGACCGACAGCACGTGCACCGTCACCACGGCGACCAGCCAGCGCCCGCCGAACGCGTGCCAGCGGGCCAGCCGGTCGGCGCCTACCCCGCGCTCCACCGGCGGCAGCCGGGCCATCAGCAGGAGCAGCACCGGCGCCGCGTACCCGGCGAGCAGGCCGGTGATCCGGCCCGCCCCGGTCAGCCAGCCGGCCGCGCCGGCGACCGCCGGGGTGTCGGACCACCACAGCGCGAGGACGCCGAGCGCCCCGGCGGCGATCAGGCCCAGCACCGCGGCCGGCCGGACGGCGGCCGGGAGGCGCGGGGCCGCCCGGCGGGTGCGGGCGGCGGGTCTCGGCGGGGCGGCGGTGGCCATCGGGGATCCTCCTTCGGGCCCGGCGGGCGAGCACCGCCGGGGCGCACCACGATCGCACCGCAACCTCTGAGCCGGCTCTGAACCGGTGCCGTCGCCCCCGTCGCCCCCGGCGGTGTCGCCGCAGGTCAGGGTGGGTGGAGCGGGCTCTGCGGGCGACTGCCGGTCTCAGGGCTTTCTCATCGCGGTGGGCCAGGATGAAGGCGGCCGACCGCCTGCACCCAGGGAGCACCATGGACGACACCGCCGAGCGGGGCGCCGACCGGCAGGACTGGCGGGTCCTGGTCGTCGACGACGAACCGGACCTGGTGGAGGTGGTCTGCGGCGCGGTCCGCTACGAGGGCTGGCAGGCCCGGGGCGAGACCACCGGTCTGGCCGCCGTCCGGGCGGCGGCGCACTGGCGCCCGGACGCCGTGGTGCTCGACATGATGCTGCCCGACCTCGACGGCATGGAGGTGCTGCGCCGCATCCACGCCGAGCGGCCCGAGGTGCGGGTGCTCTTCCTCACCGCCCGGGACGCCGTCGAGGACCGGATCGCGGGCATCGCGGCGGGCGGCGACGACTACGTGACCAAGCCGTTCAGCCTGGCCGAGGTGGTGGTCCGGCTGCGCGGGCTGCTGCGCCGGGCCGCCCCGCCGGGGGCCGCGGGGCAGCCGCCCGCACACGCCCTGGTGCTCGGCGACCTCGTCCTCGACGAGCGGGCCCGCGAGGTCACCCGGGCCGGCGAGGTGGTCGACCTCAGCCCGACCGAGTACGCGCTGCTCGCCCACCTGATGCACCACCCGCGGCAGGTGCTCAGCAAGGCGCAGATCCTGGACGCCGTCTGGTCGTACGACTTCGGCGGGCAGGCGCACGTCGTCGAGCTGTACATCAGCTATCTGCGCAAGAAGCTGGACGCGGGCCGGACGCCGATGATCCACACGGTGCGCGGCGCCGGGTACCTGATCAAGGCGGCCCCGTGACCGGCGGCCCCGTGACGGGCAGCCCCATCACCGGCGCCGCCAGGGCGCGCCGCCGGGCCGCCCGGCTGGTGCCGCGGACGCTGCGGGCCCGGCTGATCGCCGGCCTGCTGGTGCTGCTGGTGGTGACCTGCGCCGCGGTCGGCCTCGCCACCACGGCGGCGCTGCGCCACTTCCTGGTGGACCGCCTGGACCAGCAGCTCGCCGACGCCGGCGGGCGCTACGCCGCCAGCCTGGAGCACGCCGGCCAGGGCGGCGGCACCGACACCCGGGCGCAGACCCCCGGCACCCTGGGCGCCCGGCTGCTGGACGGCCGGGTCACCGCGGCGGGCGTGGTCGACGGGGACGCCGACGACGCCAACGGCCCGAGCGCCGACGACCGGCTGGTGTTCTCGCCGGCCGAGCAGCGGGCCCTCGCCGCCCTGCCGGTCGGCGGGCCGGCCCGCACCGTCGACCTGGGCCGCGCGCAGGGCCACTACCGGGTGCGCGCGGTGGCCGGCCGGGACGGCGACGTGCTGGTCAGCGGACTGCCGCTGCGCCCGGCCGAGGACACCGTGGACCGGCTGGCGACCCTGGAGCTGACCGTCTTCGCGATCGCCGTCGCCGGGGCGGGGGCGGCCGGGGCGGCCTGGGTCGGCTGGTCGCTGCGTCCGCTGCGGCGGGTGGTGGGCACGGCCGAGCGGGTGGCCGCGCTGCCGCTCGCCAGCGGCGCCGTCACGCTGGCCGAACGCGTCCCGGACGACGATCCGCGGACGGAGGTCGGCCGGGTCGGCGCGGCGCTCAACCGGATGCTCGGGCACGTGGGCGACGCGCTGGCCCGCCGGCACGCGGTGGAGGAGCGGCTGCGGGCGTTCGCGGCCGACGCCAGCCACGAGCTGCGCACCCCCGTGGCGGCGGTCCGCGGCCACGCCGAACTCGCGCTGCGCCACCCGGGCGCGGTGCCCGGGTCGGTCCGGCACTCGCTGGAGCGGATCGACGCCGAGGCGGTGCGGATGGGCGCGATCGTCGAGGACCTGCTGCTGCTCGCCCGGCTGGACGCCGGCCGGCCGCTGGCCGACGCCGAGGTCGACCTGACCCGGATCGCGCTGAACGCGGTGGCCGACGCCCGGGCGGCCGGGCCCGGGCACCGCTGGCGCCTGGCGCTGCCCGAGGAGCCGGTGCTGGTGCGCGGGGACGCGGACCGGCTCAGCCAGGTGGTGGTCAACCTGCTGGCGAACGCCCGGACCCACACCCCGCCCGGCACCGAGGTCGAGCTGAGCCTGGAGCCGGCCGGGGCGGAGGTGCGGCTGGCCGTCGCCGACGACGGCCCGGGGATCACGCTGGAGCTGGCGGACCGGATGTTCGAGCGGTTCGTCCGGGGGGACCGCGCCCGCTCGCGCTCGACCGGGTCGACGGGGCTCGGCCTGTCGATCGTGCGGGCGGTGGTCCGGGCGCACGGCGGCACGGTGGATGCGGCGAGTCGGCCGGGGCGCACCGTGTTCACCGTCCGGCTGCCGCTCTGACCGGGGGCGCGGGCGTGGTGGTGCGGAAGCGGTGGCGGTACTCGGTCGGGGTGGTGTCGAGCCGGCGGCGGAAGGCCCGGACCAGGGTGTCGGTGGTGCCGAACCCGCAGTCGGCGGCGACGCGTTCGAGCGTGGCATCGGTGGATTCGAGCTGGTGGCGGGCGAGCTCGACCCGGGCCGACTCGATGTAGGCGCTGGGTGTGGTGCCCAGTTCGGTCTTGAAGATCCGGGTCAACTGCCGTTCGCTGACGTGGGCGTGGGCGGCGAGGTCGGGGACGGTGAGCCGGCCGGTGAGGTTGCGCAGGACGTGGTGGCGCAGCTCCTCGACCCGCCGGGTGGTGGAGACGGGTTCCAGCGGGACGCTGAACTGGCTCTGGCCGCTGGGGCGTTTGAGGTACATCACGAGCTGGCGGGCGACCCTCAGCGCGAGCTCCTCGCCGAAGTCCTCGGCGACCAGGGCGAGGGAGAGGTCGAGGCAGGCGCTGATGCCCGCGCCGGTCCAGACGTCGCCCTCGCGGATGAAGATCGGGTCGGCGTCCACCTCGATCTCCGGGTACTCGGCGGCCAGTTGCGCGGCGGTCGACCAGTGGGTGGTGGCGCGCTTGCCGTCGAGGAGCCCGGCGGCGGCGAGCAGGTGCGCGCCGACGCAGACCGAGGCGATGCGGCGCGAGCGCCCGGCGAGGGTGCGCACCCAGTCGACCACGGCCGGGTCGGTGCGCGGGCGGACCAGGCGCGGGCCGTCCACCTCGACGGCGCCGGGCACCAGCAGGGTGTCGATGGCGCTCGCGGCGGCCTCGTCGAAGGTGAGGTCGGGCAGGATCCGCACGCCGGCGGCGGTGGTGACCGGGTCCGTGGTCGCGGCGGCGAGGACGACGCGGTAGCCGGTCGCGTCGTCGGTCTCCCGCCGGACGAGGGAGAACACCTCGGGCGGTCCGGTGACGTCGAGCAGGTCGACGCCCTCGAACAGGACGATGACGATCAGTCGTTGTACGGCGCCCACGGCCCCACCTGCGCTCTCTTCGTGCTCTCTCGATGTCGGAATCTGCAGGTTAGACGGCATTGCCGACATCCGGTGGCCGGTCGTAGCGTTCCAGGGGCCGGGCCGCCGCGGCCGTCGCAGCCGCCGCCCGCCCTTACCCGTGCACCGAACCGAAGGTGGTCCCCCCATGCCCACGACGACCCTGCGCGCCCTGAACGGCCTCGACGAGACGCCCGCCACGCTCGCCGCGTCCACGCTGATCCTGATCGACTACCAGAACACCTACGTGCGCGGCGTGATGGAGCTGGAGGGCTGGCGGGAGGCGCTCGACGCGGCCGCTGCCCTGCTCGCCCGGGCGCGCGCGGCGGGCGCCACGGTCATCCACGTGATCAACGACGGCGGCGCGGGCACCCCGTACGACGTCCGTGCCGAGATCGGGCAGATCCACCCCGCCGTGGCGCCGGCCGAGGGCGAGGCCGTGGTCGTCAAGCAGGCCCCGGACGCCTTCGTCGGCACCGGCCTGGGCGCCCTGCTCGACGAGGCCGGCCACCAGGACGTGGTGGTCGCCGGCTTCATGACCCACATGTGCGTGGCCTTCACCACCGCGGGCGCCTTCCTGCGCGGCAACCGGCCGACGGTCGTCGCCGACGCCTGCGCGACCCGCCCGCTCGCCTCGGCGGGCACCCGGGTGACCGCCGCCCAGCTGCACCGCAGCGCCCTGGCGACGATCGGCGACCTGTACGGCGTGGTCGTGGAGTCCCAGGCCGCGCTGAGCTGAACCGTTTCCGTGGGGGGGCCCGCCCGCGGGCGGGCCCCCCAAGCCGCCCGGGTGGGCGCCAGGGGGGGGCCGACAGCCGGCCGGGGCCGCGGCGGGGGTCCCGCGCC
>NZ_JBHWIJ010000197.1:0-12068 GCF_042732255.1 Kitasatospora sp. NPDC059803
GGCCCGCGCCCTCGCCGACGAGGGCGCCGGGCCGGACACCGTGGTCGCCCTCGCCGTGCCGCGCTCGGTGGAGTCGGTGGTCGCCACGCTGGCGACACTGAAGGCCGGCGCGGCCTTCCTGCCCCTGGACCCGGAGTACCCGGCGGAGCGGATCGCCCACATGCTGGCCGACTCCGCCCCGGCGGTCGTGCTCACCGACCACCGCTGGCCGCTCGCCGAGTCGCTGGACGGACGCACCGTGCTGCCCGTCGACGACGAGCTGTGGGCCTTCCACGACGACCACGACCTGCCCGGCACCGCCCACCCGGGGCACGCCGCCTACATCATCTACACCTCCGGCTCCACCGGCAGGCCCAAGGGCGTCGTGGTCTCCCGCGGCAACTTCGCCAATCTGCTGGCCTTCCACCGCGCCGAGGTCGGGGCCGCCGTCGAGCGAGCCCGGCCGGGCCGCCGGCTGACGGTCGCGCTCACCGCCTCGCTGTCCTTCGACGCCTCCCTGGAGGGCTTCCTCTGGCTCGCGGCCGGGCACGAGCTGCACCTGATCGGCGACGACGTGCGCCGCGACGCCGCCGCGCTGGTGCGCCACGCCGAGCGCACCGGGATCGACGTCCTCGACCTCACTCCCACCTACGCGGACCAGCTGATCGAGGAGGGGCTGCTCACCCGCTGCCCGCCGGCCCTGCTGCTGCTCGGAGGCGAGGCCACCGGCCAGGCCCTGTGGACCACCCTGCGGGACGCCCCGGACCTGATCGCGTACAACCTGTACGGCCCGACCGAGTGCACCGTCGACGCCCTGTACCACCGCCTCGCCGACAGCGAGCGCCCGCTGATCGGCCGCCCCCTCGGCAACCTCCGCGCCTACGTGCTGGACTCCCGGTTGAACCCGGTGCCGGCCGGGGTGCCCGGCGAGCTGTACCTGGCGGGGGCGGGTCTGGCCCGGGGCTACCTGAACCGGCCGGAGCTGACCGCCGAACGGTTCGTGGCCTGCCCGTTCGAGCCCGGGGAGAGGATGTACCGCACCGGCGACCTGGTGCGCCGCCGCCCGGACGGCGACCTGGACTACCTGGGCCGCACCGACCAGCAGGTCAAGATCCGCGGCTTCCGGATCGAACTCGGCGAGATCGAGACCGCGCTGACCTCGCAGCCCGGGGTGCTCCAGGCCGCGGTGCTGCCGTACGAGCAGGGCCCGGGCGGGGCGCGGCTGGTCGCCTACCTGGTCGGCCCGGCCGCGTCGGACCCGGCCGAGCTGCGCGCCGCCGTCGCGGCCGAACTGCCCGCCCACATGGTGCCGGCCGCCTTCGTGGCGCTGGAGGTGCTGCCGCTCAACGCCAACGGCAAGCTGGACCGCTCCGCGCTCCCGGCGCCGGACTTCGCGGAGTTCGCGGGTGGCCGGGCGGCGCGGACGGCGGAGGAGGAGATCCTCTGCGGGCTGTTCGCAGAGGTCCTCGGCGTCGAACGGGTGGGCGCCGACGACGACTTCTTCGCGCTCGGTGGTCATTCCCTGCTGGCGACGCGGCTGTTGAGCCGGGTGCGGTCGGTGCTGGGGGTGGAGCTGGGGGTGCGGGATGTGTTCGAGGCGCCGACGGTGGCGGGGCTCGCGGCCCGTTCGGGTGCGGCGGCCGGCCGGCCGGTGCTGTCGGGGGGCGTCGAGCGTCCGGAGCGGGTGCCGCTGTCGTTCGCGCAGCAGCGGTTGTGGCTGATCGACCGGATGGAGGGCCCCAGCGCGCTCTACAACGTGCCGGTCGCGCTGCGACTGGGCGGCGAGTTGGACGTGGCGGCGCTGGAGGCGGCGCTGGGTGATGTGGTGACGCGGCACGAGAGCCTGCGCACGCTCGTGGCCGAGGCGGACGGCGAGCCCTACCAGCGGATCCTGCCGCCCGAGGAGGCCCGGGTCGCCGTCGAACGCCGGGACTGCCCGGCCGACGCGCTGGCCGACGCCGTGGACGAGGAGTCCCGCCGCCCCTTCGACCTGGCGGCCGAACCCCCCTTCCGCGCGACCCTGCTGAGGACGGCCGAGGAGAGCCACGTGCTGCTCCTGGTGCTGCACCACATCGTCAGCGACGGCTGGTCGATGGGTCCGCTGCTGCGGGATCTGTCGACGGCGTACGCGGTCCGGTCCGGGGGCGAGGTGCCGGTGGTGGAGCCGCTGCCGGTGCAGTACGCGGACTACGCGCTCTGGCAGCGCCGACTGCTGGGGGAGGAGTCGGACGAGAGCGGCCTGCTGTCACGTCAACTCGACTACTGGCGCGGGGTCTTGACCGATCTTCCGGAGGAGTTGGCGTTGCCGGTGGATCGTGCGCGTGGTGTGGTGGCGTCGCATCGGGGTGACCGGGTGGTGCTGCCGCTGGGTGTGGAGTTGCATCGTGGGTTGGTGGGGTTGTCGCGTGCGCATCGGGTGACGTTGTTCATGACGGTGCAGGCGGCGTTGGCGGCGTTGTTGACCCGGTTGGGTGCGGGGACGGATGTGCCGATCGGCACGGTGGTGGCGGGTCGTTCGGATGAGGCGTTGGACGAGTTGGTCGGGTTCTTCGTCAACACGCTGGTGCTGCGCACCGATACGGCGGGTGACCCGAGTTTCGCGGAGTTGCTGGGTCGGGTGCGGGAGTCGGATCTGGGGGCGTTCGGGCACCAGGACGTGCCGTTCGAGCGTCTGGTGGAGGAGCTGAATCCGGCGCGGTCGTTGGCCCGCCACCCCCTGTTCCAGGTGATGCTGGTCCTGCAGAGCAACGAGCAAGCCGAACTGGAGTTGCCCGGACTGCGCGTCGAGACCCTGCCGGCCGGGACCGGGGTCGCCAAGTTCGACCTCAACGTGATCATGGAGGAGGTCTTCGGCCCGGACGGCGAACCTGCCGGGATCGACTGCGCGATCGACTTCGCGACGGATCTGTTCGACCGGGAGACGGTGGAGTCGCTGGCGGTGCGGTTCGGGCGGTTGCTGCGGGCGGTGGTGGAGAGTCCGGAACTGCCGGTCGGGCGGGTGGAGTTGTTGGCGGCGGACGAGCGGGCCGGGCTGGTGGGGGGCGGGTTCACGTCGTTGCCGTCGCGGGTGTCGCTGGTGCCGGAGGTGTTCGAGGCACAGGTCGCGCGGACTCCGGAGGCGGTGGCGCTGGTGTGCGGCGCCGAGACGTTGACGTTCGCCGAGTTGAATGTGCGGGCGAATCGGCTGGCGCATCGGCTGATTGCCGCGGGGGTGGGGCCGGAGTCGGGTGTGGCGTTGGCGCTGCCGCGTTCGGTGGAGTCGGTGGTGGGGTTGCTGGCGGTGTTGAAGGCCGGCGGGGTGTACCTGCCGCTGGACGCCGAGTACCCCGCTGACCGCATCGCCCATACGCTCGCCGACGCGCAGCCCGTCCTCGCCGTGACCGACGATCGCTGGCCGCACCCGGAGTTGCTGGCCGGGCTGACCGTGGTGGAGGCCGGTGACGTGGCCGGTCCGGAGCCGGACCCGGTCGCGCGGGCTTCGGCCGGGGACGCGGCGTATGTGATTCACACGTCGGGTTCGACGGGTCGTCCGAAGGGTGTGGTGGTGTCGCACGGGAGCCTGGCTGCTCTGCTGGCGGCGCATCGCACCGGTGTGATGGCGGGTCGGGTGCGGTCGCGGGTGGCGTTGACGGCGTCGTTGTGCTTCGACGCTTCCTGGGACGGCCTGTTGTGGCTGATGGCCGGGCATGAGCTGCACCTGGTCGGTGATGAGGTGCGCCGGGACGCGGCAGCGCTGGTGCGCCATGTCGGGGAGTGCGGTATCGGGGTGCTGGAGGTGACGCCGTCCTACGCCGAACAGCTGGTGGAGGAGGGGTTGTTGGCCGAGTCGGCGCCGGAGCTGTTGCTGCTCGGTGGTGAGGCGGTGGGCCAGGCCCTGTGGACCACCCTGCGGGAGGCTCCGGCGACGGAGGCGTACAACCTGTACGGGCCGACGGAGGCGACGGTGGACACGCTCGTCCACCCGCTGGCCGCGACGGAGCAGCCGGTGCTGGGCCGTACGGTCGCCGGGACGCATGCCTATGTGCTGGACGAGTGGCTGAACCCGGTGCCGGCCGGGGTGCCCGGTGAGCTGTACTTGGCGGGGGCGGGTCTGGCCCGGGGGTATCTGAACCGGCCGGGGCTGACCGCTGAGCGGTTCGTGGCCTGCCCGTTCGCGTCCGGGGAGAGGATGTACCGCACGGGCGACCTGGTGCGCCGCTCCCGCGAGGGTGAGTTGGAGTACCTGGGCCGTACCGACCAGCAGGTCAAGATCCGCGGCTTCCGGATCGAACTCGGCGAGATCGAACAGGTGCTGGTCCGCCACGACGCCGTCCGCCAGGCGGTCGTCACCACCCGGGAGAGCGACGACGGCGACCGCCGGCTGGTGGCCTACTGCGCGGTGACCGAGCAGATCCCTGGGATCGCCCTCGACCTGCGGGAGTTCGTCGCCCGGGCACTGCCCGGCTACATGGTGCCGGCCGCCGTCGTCCCGCTCACCGCTCTGCCGCTCACCGGCAGCGGAAAGGTGGACCACCGGGCCCTGCCGGCGCCGGACTTCGCGGAGTTCGCGGGTGGCCGGGCGGCGCGGACGGCGGCGGAGGAGATCCTCTGCGGGCTGTTCGCCGAGGTCCTGGGGATCGCCGGGGTCGGCATCGACGACGACTTCTTCGCGCTCGGTGGTCATTCCCTGCTGGCGACGCGGTTGTTGAGCCGGGTGCGGTCGGTGCTGGGGGTGGAGCTGGGGGTGCGGGATGTGTTCGAGGCGCCGACGGTGGCGGGGCTCGCGGCCCGTTCGGGTGCCGGGGTCGGTCGTCTGGTGCTGTCGGCGGAGGCGGAGCGTCCGGAGCGGGTGCCGTTGTCGTTCGCGCAGCAGCGGTTGTGGCTGATCGACCGGATGGAGGGCCCGAGCGGGCTCTACAACCTCCCCGTGCTGCTCCGCTTGGGCGGTGGGCTGGATGTGGCGGCGCTGGAGGCGGCGCTGGGTGATGTGGTGGCGCGGCACGAGAGTTTGCGCACGCTCGTGGCCGAGGTGGACGGCGAGCCGTACCAGCGGATCCTGCCGCCCGAGGAGGCCCGGGTCACCGTCGAGGTCCTGCCCGTGGGCACCGACCCCGAGAGCTGCGTCGACCGGCCGTTCGACCTGTCCGCCGACCTGCCCATGCGCGTCCAGGTGATTCCGGGCGGGTCCGACGGAGACCTGCTGGTGCTGGTGCTGCACCACATCGCCGGTGACGGCTGGTCGATGGGTCCGCTGCTGCGGGATCTGTCGACGGCGTACGGGGTGCGGTCCGGGGGCGGGGTGCCGGTGGTGGAGCCGCTGCCGGTGCAGTACGCGGACTACGCGCTCTGGCAGCGCCGGCTGCTGGGGGAGGAGTCGGACGAGAGCGGCCTGCTGTCGCGTCAACTCGACTACTGGCGCGGGGTCTTGACCGATCTTCCGGAGGAGTTGGCGTTGCCGGTGGATCGTGCGCGTGGTGTGGTGGCGTCGCACCGGGGCGACCGGGTGGTGCTGCCGTTGGGTGTGGAGTTGCATCGTGGGTTGGTGGGGTTGTCGCGTGCGCATCGGGTGACGTTGTTCATGACGGTGCAGGCGGCGTTGGCGGCGTTGTTGACCCGGTTGGGTGCGGGGACGGATGTGCCGATCGGCACGGTGGTGGCGGGTCGTTCGGATGAGGCGTTGGACGAGTTGGTCGGGTTCTTCGTCAACACGCTGGTGCTGCGCACCGATACGGCGGGTGACCCGAGTTTCGCGGAGTTGCTGGGTCGGGTGCGGGAGTCGGATCTGGGGGCGTTCGGGCACCAGGACGTGCCGTTCGAGCGTCTGGTGGAGGAGCTGAACCCGGCCCGGTCGCTGGCCCGCCACCCCCTCTTCCAGGTGATGCTGCTGCTGGAAGGCGACCGGACGGCCTCGGCGCCGCTCATCCTCGGCGCCCTGCCCGCCACCGTGCAGTCGACGGCCGGATCGGTGGCCAAGTTCGATCTGAGCATCGGCATGGGCGAGACCTTCGACGCGGACGGCGAGCCCGCCGGCCTGGAATGCGCGATCGACTTCGCGACGGATCTGTTCGACCGGGAGACGGTGGAGTCGCTGGCGGTGCGGTTCGGGCGGTTGCTGCGGGCCGTGGTGGAGCGCCCGGAACTGCCGGTGGGCCGGGTGGAGTTGTTGGCGGCGGAGGAGCGGGCCGGGCTGGTGGGTGGCGGGTTCACGTCGCTGCCGTCGCGGGTGCCGCTGGTGCCGGAGGTGTTCGAGGCACAGGCTGCGCGGACTCCGGAGGCGGTGGCGCTGGTGTGCGGCGCCGAGACGTTGACCTTCGCCGAGTTGAATGTGCGGGCGAATCGGCTGGCGCATCGGCTGATCGCTGCGGGCGTGGGGCCGGAGTCGGGTGTGGCGCTGGCGCTGCCGCGTTCGGTGGAGTCGGTGGTGGGGTTGCTGGCGGTGTTGAAGGCCGGCGGGGTGTACCTGCCGCTGGACGCCGAGTACCCCGCCGACCGCACCGCCGACACCCTGGCGGACTCCCGTCCGTCGCTGGTACTGACCGACCCGCGGTGGCCGCTGCCCGAGGTCCTGGCGGGCCTGCGGACGCTGGACGTCACCGAGGACGGCCCCGGCCCCGAGAGCGATCCGGCCCCCCGCGTCACCGCGCAGGATGCGGCGTATGTGATTCACACGTCGGGTTCGACGGGTCGTCCGAAGGGCGTGGTGGTGTCCCACGGGAGCCTGGCCGCTCTGTTGGCGGCGCATCGCACCGGTGTGATGGCGGGTCGGGTGCGGTCGCGGGTGGCGTTGACGGCGTCGTTGTGCTTCGACGCTTCCTGGGACGGCTTGTTGTGGCTGGTGGCCGGGCATGAGCTGCACCTGATCGGTGATGAGGTGCGCCGGGACGCGGCAGCGCTGGTGCGCCATGTCCGCGAGCGCGGTATCGGGGTGCTGGAGGTGACGCCGTCCTTCGCCGAGCAGCTGGTGGAGGAGGGGTTGTTGGCCGAGTCGGCGCCGGAGCTGTTGCTGCTCGGTGGTGAGGCGGTGGGCCAGGCCCTGTGGTCGCGGTTGCGGGAGGCGCCGGCGACGGAGGCGTACAACCTGTACGGCCCGACGGAGGCGACGGTGGACACGCTCGTCCACCCGCTGGCCGCCACGGAGCAGCCGGTGCTGGGCCGTACGGTCGCCGGGACGCATGCCTATGTGCTGGACGAGTGGCTGAACCCGGTGCCGGCCGGGGTGCCCGGCGAGCTGTACTTGGCGGGGGCGGGTCTGGCCCGGGGGTATCTGAACCGGCCGGGGCTGACCGCGGAGCGGTTCGTGGCCTGCCCGTTCGCGTCCGGGGAGAGGATGTACCGCACGGGCGACCTGGTGCGCCGCTCCCGCGAGGGTGAGCTGGAGTACCTGGGCCGCACCGACCAGCAGGTCAAGATCCGCGGCTTCCGGATCGAACTCGGCGAGATCGAACAGGTCCTGAGGCGGCACCCCCGGGTGTCGGGGGCCGTCGTCCGCCCGGTCGAGGACCGGGCAGCGGGCACTCGTCTGGTCGCCTACGTGGTGGCCGACGGCCGGCTGGACCAGGCAGGTCTGCGGGCCTTCGCGGGCGGGTTCCTGCCCGGCTACATGGTGCCGGCCGCCGTCGTCCCGCTCGACGCGCTGCCGCTCACCGGCAGCGGCAAGCTCGACCACCGGGCCCTGCCCGCCCCGGACTTCGCCGAACTCGCCGGGGGCCGCGCGCCGCGCACCGAACAGGAACGGGTCCTCTGCGGGCTGTTCGCCGAGGTCCTGGGGATAGCCGGGGTCGGCATCGACGACGACTTCTTCGCGCTCGGCGGTCACTCCCTGCTCGCGATGAAGCTGCTCGCCCGGATCCGTGCCGCCCTCGGCGCCGACCTCGGGATGCGCGCGCTGTTCGAGGCCCCGACCGTCGCCGGACTGGCCGGTCGGCTCGGTGCCGGGCCGGCCGCCGACGCCCTGGACGTGCTGCTGCCGCTGCGCACCGGTGGCGGCCTGGCCCCGCTGTTCTGCGTCCACCCGGCCGCCGGCATCAGCTGGGTCTACTCCGGCCTGCTGCCGCACCTCGGCGCCGACCGGCCGGTCTACGGTCTGCAGGCCCGCGGCCTGCGCGGGGAGGCACCGGCGAGCGTCGCCGAGATCGCCGAGGACTACGTGCGGCAGATCCGGGCGGTGTGGCCGTCCGGCCCGTACCACCTGCTCGGCTGGTCCTTCGGGGCGGTCGTCGCGCAGGAGATGGCCGTCCGGCTCCAGGCCGAGGGCGCACCGGTCGGTGTGCTCGCCCTGCTCGACGGCGCACCGGTCACCGGCCACGGTCCGGCGGCCGTCGACGGGCCGGAGGAGGACGAACCCGTCGACACCCTGGCCGAGTTGCTGCTGTCACTGGGCTACGACCCGGAGGCCGGGCGCGGCCAGGCCGAGCTGGCCGCCGTCCTGGGGGAGGCCGCCGTCGAGCTGCCCGGCATGTTCGAGCGGCACCGCAAACTCATGGCCGAGCACGTGCCCGGCCGCTACCGGGGCGACGCCGTCTTCTTCGGCGCGACCCTCGACAAGCCCGCCGACTGGCCCTACGAACGGTCCTGGCGGCCGTACCTGGACGGCCGGATCGAGCCCCACCGCCTCGCCTGCGCGCACGGCGAGCTGACCCGTCCGGAACCCCTCGCACGGATCGCCTCCGTGCTCGCCGAGAAGCTTGGAGAGTGACCCGCGATGTCCGTCACCACCCCCGCCATGGCTCCGCCGGAGCCGTCCCGCAGCCGCTGGGGGCTGTGGGCCCAGGCCGACTTCCGTCGGCTCTGGATCGGTGAGACCACCAGCGGTCTCGGTACGGCGGTCGGCAACGTGGCGCTGGCCCTGGTGGCCGTCGTCACCCTGCACGCCAGCCCGCTCGCGGTCGGCCTGCTGACCGCCTCGGCCTGGCTGCCCTGGCTCTTCCTCGGGCTGCCGGCCGGTGCCTGGGTGGACCGCTGGCCCAAGCTGCGGGTGATGCTGGTCTGCGACCTGCTGCTGCTCGTCCTGTTCGTCAGCGTGCCGGTGGCCGGCTGGCTCGGTGTGCTGACCATGGCCCAACTGGTGCTGGTGGCCCTGCTGACCGGCGGGGTGAAGGTGTTCTTCTCCACCGCGTACGGGGCGGTGCTCCCGTCGCTGGTGGCCAAGGAGGACGTGCTGGAGGCGAACGTCAAGCTGCGTTCCGGGGAGTCGGCGGTGGAGATCGCCGGTCCCGGTGCGGCCGGCCTGCTGTCGCAGGTCTTCGGCGCGACCAGCGGCCTGCTCGCCG
This sequence comes from Kitasatospora sp. NPDC059803, assembly GCF_042732255.1. Classification (NCBI taxonomy): domain Bacteria; kingdom Bacillati; phylum Actinomycetota; class Actinomycetes; order Kitasatosporales; family Streptomycetaceae; genus Kitasatospora; species Kitasatospora sp. NPDC059803. The sequence goes on from NZ_JBHWIJ010000197.1 coordinate 9,228, forward strand.
ACGCGGTGAGCTACCTCGTCTCGGCGGTCTGCGTTGCCCGGATCACCGTGGTGGAGCAGCCTCCGCCGCCGTCGCAGCGGCGGGGCATCCTGAAGGAGATCGGCGAGGGCGTGGGCTTTCTGGCCCGCGACCCGTACCTGCGGACGCTGGCCTGCTTCGGTGCGGTCGGCAACCTCGGGCTGAACGGCATCCAGGCCGTCCAGACGGTCTTCCTGGTGCGCAGCGTCGGCATCGGATCCGGCGAGGTGGGCCTGGTGTTCGCGGTGGTGAGCATCGGCGGGCTGGCCGGCGCGGCGGTGGCCGGGCGGCTGGCCCGGCGGCTGGGCAGCGCCCGCGGGCTGCTGCTGTGCGAGCTGGTGGTCGCGCCCTTCATCTTCCTGCTGCCGATGGCCGGCGACCAACTGCCGCTCGCGGTCAGCGCGCTCGCGTGGTCGGTGGCCGTCTGCGGCGTCGTGGCCGGGAACGTGCTGGCCGGCAGTTTCTACCAGTCCTACTGCCCGCCCGCGATGATCGGGCGGATCAGGGCCAGCGCCTCGACCGTCAACTACAGCGCGATCCCCCTCGGCGCCCTGCTCGGCGGCTGGCTCGGCGAGGTGCTGGGCCCGCGCACCACGATCTGGATCATGGCGGGCGTGCTGCTGTCCGCAGGCGCCGTGCTGCTGGCGAGCCCGCTGCGCGGAATGCGCGACTTCCCGGCGCGCCCCGAGCACGGCGACCACCGTGCCGACGACGCGCGGCCCGAGCCCGCCGTCTGACCTCGCCGTCTGACCCGCCGTCCGACCCCGCCGTCTGAGCCCACCGTCCGACCCCGCACACCCCGCCCCGCCCGCCCGATCCCTCACCCCGGAGTCCCCCGATGACCCGCACCGCCCGCCCGCGCCACTACCTGATGTGCCGTCCGACCCACTTCGAGGTCACCTACGCGATCAACCCGTGGATGGACCCGGCGAAGCCGGTCGACACCGGGCTCGCCGTGGCGCAGTGGGAGCGGCTGTACGCGCTCTACCAGGAGCTCGGTCACCGGGTCGACCTGATCGACCCGATCCCGGGCCTGCCCGACATGGTCTACGCGGCCAACGGCGCCACCGTGGTGGACGGCAAGGTGCTCGGCGCCCGCTTCCGCAACGCCGAGCGGGCCGCCGAGGGCCCCGCCTACCTGGAGTGGTTCCGCGCCAACGGCTACCCCGAGCTGCACGATCCGGAGCACGTCAACGAGGGCGAGGGGGACCTGCTGCTGACCGCGGGCTCCGTGCTGGCCGGGCGGGGCTTCCGCAGCGTGGCCGACGGGCACGCGGAGGCCCAGGAGTTCTTCGGGCGCCCGGTGATCGGCCTGGAGCTGATCGACCCGCGCTACTACCACCTGGACACCGCGCTGGCCGTGCTGGACGGCGACGAGATCATGTACAACCCGGAGGCCTTCTCCGCGGGCAGCCGCGAGGTGCTGGGCCGGCTGTTCCCCGACGCCCTGCTGGTGGACGGCGCCGACGCGGCGGTGTTCGGCCTCAACGCCGTGAGCGACGGCCTGCACGTGGTGCTGCCGGAGGCGGCCGTCGGCCTGGCCGCGCGGCTGCGCGAGCGCGGATTCCGGCCGATCGGGATGGACCTCAGCGAGCTGCTCAAGGGCGGTGGCAGCGTGAAGTGCTGCACCCTGGAGATCCGCGCGGCGGCCTGAACGGCAGCCTCGACGGGTGGCCTGAGCGGGCGGCCTGAGTGGGCGGCAGTGATCACCGGTGCTCGGTTGTAGATCCGCCGTTGAACGCCCCCGGCCAGACTGGTGCCACACCACGACGGAAGCCCTTCCCCACCAGGGAAGCGAGCCAAGGGAGCACCAGAGATGACGCAGCGTCCGGCCACCGCCCCCATCCGCCTCCGCCTGTTCACGGTCGGTCTCGGGGTGGCCGTCGCCCTGGGTGCCGGTCTCTCCGCCACGGCCGCCGTGGCGGAGACGGCCGGCACCGGGACGGCGACGGTGGTGAGCGGCGGCGCGACGCCGACGCCCACCCCCGCCCAGCCCAGCCCCACCGGCACCGTCCACGGCAGCACCGGCGACTGGAACAGCACCGGTTCCTGACCGCACCGGTTCCAGACCGCACCGGCTCCAGACCGCACCGGAACAGCGGCAGGATCGATTCTTCAGTAGCTGGTCATCAGCTCGTCAGCGGCCCGGCCCGCAGCTCGTCACCGGAGCACCCGCCGCCCCCCGGCCACCGCCCCGACGCCCATCCGAGACGGACGGAGCCGCCGGCGTCGACGGAGCCGAAGCGGCCGAAGAGGCCGAAGAGCCCGAAGCAGCCGTAGCGGCCGGAGGGTTCGAACCCTCCCCCCGGGGCAGCAGCCCCGCCACCTCCTCCGCCTCCGGCAGCCCCAGCCGGACGAAGATCCGGTGCGCCTCCCGCAGCCGGCCCCACGCCGCGGCCTCCCGCCCGAGGTCCGCCAGCGTCCGGCCCAGCACCACCAGCGCGTGGCCCTGGTCCCGCTTGGCCCCCAGTTCCTCGCACAGCGTCAGCGCCTGCCCGGCGTGCTCCAGCGCCTCGTCCGTCCGGCCCAGCGAGCGCAGACTGTCCGCCATCCGGTAGCGGGCGTGCGCGGCCCGGGCCCGCAGCCCGGCCGCCGAGGCCACCGCCAGGCACTCGCCGAACCAGGTGACGGCCTCCTCGTGCTGCCCCAGCCTGTGCAGTGCCAGCCCCAGTACGTACAGCGTGTACGCCCGGCCGGGATCGTCGTGGGGGGGGGGCGCGGGGGCGGGCGCCGCGGGGCCGAGCGGTTAGGGGGCGGCGGCCCCCCCCCCGCGCACCCCGGCCCCCCCCGCGGGGGCCCCCCGGACCCACGCCCCCCCCCCGG
>NZ_JBHWIJ010000197.1:12078-16163 GCF_042732255.1 Kitasatospora sp. NPDC059803
GGGTTGGTGGGGCGGGGCCGGCCGCGCGGCGCGCGCCTCGGGCATGTGCGGTCGGGCCCGGGGGGCCCGCCCGCTGCGCACCCGGGCCAGCGCGGCGTTCACCGTCGTCACCAGCGCCCCGGAGCGGTGGCCGAGTTCGCGGGCCAGCAGCAGTGCCTCGTCGTAGTGTCCGACGGCCTCGTCGTAGCGGCTGAGGAACTGGCAGACCAGGCCGAGGTCGTTCAGCGCCTGGCGCAGGATCACCGTGTCGCCCGCCGAGCGGGAGGCGGCCACCGCCAGCCGGGAGGCCGCCTCGGCCTCCTCCAGACGGGTGGCGGCCAGGGCGACGTTGCCGCGGAGGAAGTGCGCCCGACCAGCTGCCCGGTGGTCGGTGTGGTGGTCCGCGGCGGTGGCCAGGGCCTCTGCCGTACTGGCGAGCTGGCGGCTGGGCGGGGCGAGGACGAACGGCGTGAGCGCGATCAGCAGGTCGATCGCGGCGCGCAACGCATCCGGTGCCGCGCCGCCGTCGGCCGGGGCCGGCGCGGTGTCGTCCGCGACGGTCCAGCACGCCACCTGGGCGGCGAGCGCGATCGCCCCGGAACCCTCCGCCTCGGCCCAGGCCCGGGCGCCGTCCGGGCCGCCGAGGTCCACGCCCGCGCTGCGGGCCGGCCCGAGCGCACCGGCGGCCGGATCTCCCGGGACGGCGTGCTGGAAGGCCGCGCACGCGGTGGCCAGCAGGTGGTCCAGCAGCCGGTCACGGGCCTCCACGGCCGCGCCCGGGTGGTCCGGGCGCCGCCGGGCGAAGGCGCGCAGCAGGTCGTGGTAGCGGTAGCGGCCGGGGAACGGCGACTCCATCATCGCCACGTCCACCAGGGACTCCAGCAGGTCCTCGGCGTCGTACTCGTCCAGGTCCAGCAGGGCGGCCGCGGCGGGCAGCCCGATGTCGGGGCCGTCCACCGAGGCGGCCAGCCGGAAAGCCCGGGCCTGGGCGGGCGTCAACTGGCGGTAGCTCAGTTCGAAGGCGGCCTCCACCGCCAGGTCGCCGATGCGCAGCTCGTCGATCCGCCGCCGTTCGACCGCCAGCCGGCGGCCCAGTGTCTGGACCGTCCAGCTCGGCCGGGCGGCCAGCCGGGCCGCCACGATCCGCACCGCGAGCGGCAGGTGGCCGCAGACGAGCAGCAGCTCCCGGGCGGCCTCCGGCTCGGCGGCCAGCCGCTCGGCGCCGATCGTGCGGCCCAGCAGTTCGAGTGCCTCCGCCGGCTCGAACACGCCGAGATCGGCCTGGACGGACGAGGGCAGGCCCGAGAGGCGGGTACGGCTGGTGGTGAGCACGGCGCAGCCGACCGCGCCCGGCAGCAGGGGCCTGATCTGCGCGGTGTCGTGGACGTTGTCGAGCACCAGCAGCAGCCGCCGGCCGTCGACCACCGAGCGGAACAGCGCCGAGCGGGCGTCCAGCCCCTCGGGCACCCCGTCGGCCGGCACGCCGAGCGCCACCAGGAAGCTGCTGAGCACCGCCTCCGGGTCGGCCGGCGTGGTGTCGGCGCCCCGCAGGTCGACGTAGAGCTGCCCGTCGGGGTAGGAGTCCCGGGCCCGGTGGGCGACGTGCAGGGCCAGCGCGGTCTTGCCGACCCCTCCCATGCCGACCACGGTCGCGATCACCAGCGCCTGCTGCCCCGGGGCGCCGAGGGCCTCGCCCAGCCGCTCGACCTGGACGGTGCGGCCGGTGAAGTCCGCCGCGTCGGGCGGCAGCTGGGCCGGTCTGGGCGCCGTCGTGCTGGTGCCGGCGGGCGCGGCGGGCGCACCCGCCGCCGTGGGGCCGTCCGGCGGATCCTGCGCCTCGGGCCCGGGCCCGGCCGGCTTCACCGGGCCGGGGAGCAGCGCCGCGGCCGGCGCCGGGGCGGCGAGCGACAGGTCGCCCTCCAGGATCCGCCGGTGCAACTGGTCCAGCTCCGCCCCGGGCTCCACCCCCAGCTCGTCCAGGAACAACTGACGCACGCCCCGGTACACCGCCAGCGCGTCCGCCTGCCGCCCGGCCTGGTACAGCGCGCGCATCAGCAGCCCGTACGCCCGCTCGTGCAGCGGGTGCTCGGTGGTCAGCGCGGTCAGCTCCGGGATGCACCGGGAGAAGCGGCCCAGCGTCAGATCGAGGGCGATCCGCTCCTCCAGCAGGGTCAGCCGGAGCTCCTGCAACCGCTGGCGCTGCCGCTGCGCGAACGGGCCGGGGATGCCGGCCAGCGGCTCGCCCTGCCACAGCTCCAACGCCTGGTTCAGCAGGTCACGCGCCTGCTGCGGCTGTCCGGCGGCCGCCGTGCGCTCGGCCTGCGCCGCCAGCTCCTCGCCCTGCGCCGCGTCCACCGAGTGCTTGGGCAGCACCAGCCGGTAGCCGTCCCCGACCGAGGTCAGCACGGTCGGCGCGTCCGGCTCGTCGCCGTGCAGGATCTTGCGCCACCGCCAGGCGTACGTCCGCACCGTCGTCACCGCGGTGCTCGGCGGCTCCTCACCCCACAGGGCGTCGATCAGGTCCGTGGCGCTCGCGCCGTGCCCCGGCCGGAGCAGCAGCACCGCCAGCATCGCCTGCTGCTGGGGACTGCCGACCTTCAGCACGGTCGTGCCGCGCTGCGCTCTCATCAACCCCAGCACCGAGAACCGGAAATCACTCATTCGTGCACCTGCCCGCTTCATGTGCCCGCCCCCGCCCACGCACGCGTCCGCCCCCCGATTGATGAGTCCCTATCAACCCACGCCAGCCGGTGGGCTGTCGAGAGATCGTCGACCCCGTAGTGATCCGGTGTTGATCGCCCACCGTCACAATCACTGGTGTGGCCCCCCAGCCGTCGGCCCGGTACGACCCGCCGGGCCCGCCACACCCCCCGGGTGCCGCCGCCCGGGCGACCACCACGTTTCTCGGAGGCCGACGCCAGTGAACACCGACCTGCTCTACCGGTTGCTCGACGTCGACCCGGTCGCCGGACCGGTCGAACTGCTCCACCGCGCCCGCGGCGCCCGCGACCTCCCCTACCTGGTGCTCGCCGCGCTCGTCCGGGAGGACGTCCGGATGGGCGAGCACGCCCGCGCCGAACTGCAGCGCGCCCGCGACCGGGCCGACTGTTACGCCCGGCTCGCCCGCGACCTCGCCGACGCCACCGGGGTGCGCCCGATCCGCGACCTCCCGCTGGCCGGCTACTACCCGTCCGACCTGCCCCGGCCGCTGGGCGAGCTCACCCTCGTCAGCCCCACCGAGGCCGCGCTCTGGCAGGCCGTCAGCCGGCTGGTCACCGAGCACCCGGTGGAGTCCGTGGAGGTCACCCTGCTCGGCGAGCGCCCCCGGCACACCTCCGTCACCCTGCGCTGGCCGGCCGAGGACCCGCTGCTCGACCCGTGGTACCAGGTCCGGCTCGGAACCGCCGCGCTCACCGGCGACCTCGCCACCGTCCCGGTCCGGCCCTACCTGGCCGCCGACGACCACGTCGAATGCCTGATCGCCCTCGCGGAGGAGGGGCTCGGCCGCGCCTTCCGGGCGGGTGACGTGATCGACGTGGCCCGCCTGGCCCGGCAGTCCTTCGAAGCCGTCGAGACCGCAGCCGTGGTCGCCGCCTACCGGCTCGCCCCGGAGGCCGTCGCGCTCCTCGACCTCGCCGCCGAACACGTGCCGCTGGGCTCCCTGGGCGGCGTGCGCACCGTCCTGGAAGCCGAGGTCGCCCCCGAACTCCACCGCCGCGAAGCCCTCACCCGCCCGCTCCGCCCGCGGCACGGCACCCTGCTGCGCCGCACCGTCATCCGGCACCAGTGGGACGAGGCCCGCCTCCTCCCGGCCGGACCCGCCACCCTGCTGCTCACCCCCGTCGCCGACTTCCTCCTCGCCCCGGAGGGCGTCCGCCCGACGGCCCCCGCCCGCGCCGCCGCCCTCACGGCCCTACGAGCCTGGGACACCACCGCCCCCGCCACCCCGGACGGCACCCCCCGCGCCCGCCTCCCGGAGTCCAAACACGGCTGAACACGACCAGTACCCGGGCCGCCCCCTTCGACGATGGGAGGGCCCACAACGGCTAGGGGGCGCCCCCCGGGGGGGGGGGGGCCCCCCGAGACGCGCGCCCCCCCCCCGGGGA
>NZ_JBHWIJ010000198.1:0-342 GCF_042732255.1 Kitasatospora sp. NPDC059803
GCGGACCGCCTGGCGGGAGATCAGCAGAACAGGCCGCTACAGAGCAGCACCGTGTCGCAGATCAGGACGGTGCAGACGCCGCTGCAGCCGCCGCTGCTGGCCTCGGGGGTCGGCAGGGTGGTCTCGGTGATGCGCGCGTCCAGGTCGCCGATGAGGGCGTCGAGGTCGGTGAGCGCCGTGATGTCGGGCATGGTTGTCCTCCTTCAGGAGCGGTGATGGGTGGAGACCGCCCCCGGGGGGCCCCCCCCCCCGGGGGGGGGCCCGGGGGAGGAGGGGTAGCCGCCCCCTGCGGCGGGGGGGGACGCGCTGTGCAACGCGCCCAAGTGGAAACGGAAGAGGTGG
>NZ_JBHWIJ010000198.1:352-16157 GCF_042732255.1 Kitasatospora sp. NPDC059803
GCCTGTGGGGGGGTGGGGGGGGGGGGCGGCGGGTGTTGGGGGGGGGGGGGGGGGGCGGGGGGGCGGGGGGGGGGGGCCCCCCCCCCCGGGGGCCCCCCCCAGGGGGGGGGGGCGCACGGGGGACGTCGGGTTCGCCGCGCAGTGCGGCGGCGGCGGGCTCCGCGAGTTCCTCGGCGCCCTGGTCGAACGGAAGTCTGAGCAGCAGTTGGGCGGCGACGGCGGCATCGCCGTGCACGGGGTCATGGAGCAGCAGGCCGCCCGGGTCGGGGAGCATCTCTTCGACCAGCAGGTCCGCACCGGGGTGGCGCGCGCAGATCCGCTCCAGCAGCGGGACCGCGGTCAGCGCCGCGAAGTCCACGGGCACCGGTTTCGGCTGGGGCACGGCCCGGACGAACGCGAAGCGCGGCAGCCCGGCGCAGCGCCCGAGGGCGGCGAGGGCGCGCACCTTGGTCAGGTCGCCGTCGCCGGGCCGCCACAGCAGGGCCGCCGGCACGCGCCAGACCGCGGGGCTGATGACCAGGGCGCCGCCGCCGACGGTCACCCGGGGCAGTCGGTCCGTGTCGGGGAACGCCTCGGCCAGGCCGTCCAGGCGGATCAGGCGCGAGCCCGCCGGGTGGCCGGCGGCCAGCAGCAGCCGGACCAGGACGTCGTACGGCGGCAGGGGCGTACGGGTGGCGTGGTGGACGGGCAGCAGCCGGCACCCGTCGGCCTCGGCGATGATCCGCGGGCCGACCCGTCGCAGGGTGATGCGCTCCAGCGGCAGGTAGCGGGCCGTCAGGCCGTTCGCTCCCTGGTACGGCAGGGGATCGGGATCCCCCGTCCACCAGCCGGTGATGACCGGCCGCCGTACGGCGTTGGCGGCGCGCCCGGCCAGCGGCGGCACCAGCAGTTCGACGAAGCGCGCCCCGGACAGCCGCTCGACGGAGGCGAGGAAGGCCCGGTAGCTCCGGAGGTTGGCGTAGCCGCCGTGCAGGGTGTGGAGCGCGTCGGCGAACCGGGCGTCCAGCACGCCCGCCGGTGAGGCGGTCTCCAGGACCGCGACCGGGCCGGGGCCCGGCAGCGGACGCAGCAGGCAGTCCAGGGGCCAGGGCGGCAGCGCGGTCGCGGCCGGGGGCGCCCCGAGCGTGTCCAGCAGGTCGTCGTCCAGGTCCACCGGTCCGCCGCCGGCCCGGGCGGACAGGTGGGCCAGCAGCCTCGCGTAACCGGAACCGGAGGTCTCGGCGGGGTGCCAGCCCGCGTACCGGCGCGGGGGCTGAGGCGGCGGCGGGCAACTGCCGTCGGGCAGGTGGCGCGCGAGGATCTCGCCGAGCGGGCACGGCCGTTCGGTGAGCTCCGCGAGCTCCGCCGGCAGCCGGTGCGGGTCCGGCCCCGCGAGCCGGTCGGCTTCCCGCAGCCACGCCACGCGGGCGGCGGTGCCGAGGCTCTGCTGCACCTGGCGGGCGGCCGCTCCGGAGACGGCCGAGGCTATGGTGCGGTAGGAATCGGTGAACCACGGCCGGGAGTCGTCGGCGGGGGCGGCGGAGCCGGTGGTACGGAGCTCCGAAGCGGGTGCGGGTATGGGCGCGGGTATGGCGGAATCGGCGCTCGGTGCGGGTGCTGGAGGCGGTGCCGGTGCCGGTTGCGGAAGGGTGCCGCGTGCGCGGACGTCCTCGGCGGCGAGCCAGCCCGTGGTGCGGCGGCGCGGGGCCGCGCAGGCCTGGAGCACGCCGAGTCCGAGCAGGTGCGCGAGGAAGCCGCGCAGCACCGTGGGAGCGGAAGCCGCCGCCCCGGTCGCCGCCGTGCCCAGCAGAGCCGCTTCGAGGTCGCCCAACGGGCGCGGGCCGTCGGCCAGGTGGGCCAGCACGTGATCCAGGGGGAGGGAGCGCCGCAGGTCGACCTGCCGCAACCGGCCCCGGTCGTGCGGGTCGGTCACCCAGCAGCGCAGGACACCGGAGCCCGGTGCGGTGCCCGCCGGCTGGGGGAAGTGCAGCGGAGTCAGGGCCAGCACCGTGGCCGGGTCCGCCGCCCGCAGGTCCAGGGCGCCGAGCCGGGCCCGCACCCCGTGGACGTTCTCCACGGCCTCGGCCGCCACCTCGCCGAGGGCCGTACCGGGCGGGACGAGCCGCAGCAGGGGGCCGTCGGCCCAGCCGCCGTTCCTGCCGTCGCTCCCGCCGCTGTTCCCGCCGCCGTTCGCGCCCGCCGGGGTGACCGGCAGTAGGGTGACCTGGCCGACCCAGCCGCGCGGGGTGGTCTTCGCCGCGGCCCGACCGAGCGCCCGCCACACGTACGCCGCCCGTTTGCGCAGCCGCTTCCCGCTCCAGGACTCGCCCGCGGCCAGCCGGCCGGCCACGTCTGCGGCGGCTCCGGGTTCCACCTCGTCCAGGAAGGCCCGCATGACGGGCGACGCGCACACCAGGGACCAGCCCAGGGCGCCCACGCGCTCGCGCTCGGCCGCCACCGCGGCCTCCAGCCGCCGCAGGGCGACGGCCGCCGACTCGGCCTCGCCGGACAGCCGTGCGGTGTCCGCGACGAGGCCGTGGGCGGCGGGCAGCCGCCCCAGCAGCCCGCAGTCGGCCGGGCCCGGTGCGGCGCCGGAGTGCAGCCGACGGCGCACGGCCAGCACGGCGCGGCGGTCGGCGGCGGTGAGGGCGGGGTGCGGCACGACCAAGGTGCCCAGCTGCCCGGCCAGTTGGCGGGCGTGCTCCGCCCGCCGTTCGTCCTGCCGGGCGTGGTCGGCGACCTGTGCGAACAGCTCCGGGTTGCCCGCCGCCGCCCACGCCGCCAAGGGCATGCCGGCCACGCGGAGCAGTGCCGCGGCGCCCAGTTCCCGGTCCTCGGACACGTCAGGACCTCCCGTCACCGGTGAGCGCGTGGGTCAGCAGGCTCTGCCGGGCCAGGGAGAACCGCCCCCGGTTCCAGTGGAAGACGACGTAGTGGGCGGCGGCCCGGCGCGGGCCGATCACCGCCTCGCCGGACTCGAAGTAGCCGGTGCGCCAGCCCTCGGCGGCCCGGCGCACGGCGTCCCCGTGCACCTCGACCGCCGCCCGCCGGTGCGGCGGCAGCGGAGCGAGCAGGCTCTGTCCGCCGGCCCGCCAGGCCGCGAGGATGCCTGCGGCGGCGCGCCGGGTGTCCTCGTCCGGGTCGGTGCCCAGCCTGCGGCCGGCGTCGTCCTGGAGCACCTGCCAGACCCCGCGGTGCTCCCAGCCGACGATGCCGAGGCCGTCGAGGAGTTCACCGAGGAGGTACAGGGACAACCGCCAGTCCGCGACCGCCTCCGGTCGGCCCGGGGCCGCGACGGTGTCGTGGTGATCGAGCCAGGCCAGGGAGTCCACCGTGAACAGGTCGTGGACGTGCCGCATCGATCGCGGGCCGCCGAAGAGGTAGGTCTCCGGCTCGTACCGCCCGCACAGCGGCGGTTGCGGCTGTCCGTCCACCGCGCGGAAGCGGCGGGTCAGTTCCTCGCGCAGTGCCCCGACGTCCGACCGGCCCGCCTCGAACCGGACCCGCAGCCCGGGCGGTTTGTGCATGAAGAAGAAGGAGCGCGCCGCGCCGGCGGCGATCAGGTCGCGGGCCGTGTCCGCGACGGCGCGGTACGTCCGGTGCCAAGTGGCCGGGCCCGGTGCGAGGTTGATCTGCACCCAGCCGTCCTCGGGCCTGTCGTCGCGCAGCGCGGACAGCCCGGCCGTCAGGAACGCGCGGCGCGAGGCCTCGTATTCGGGGCCCGCGGAATCGACCGGTACCGTTCCCCACGGAATGTCGCGAGCGTCCTGGAGGCAGTCGGCCAGCAATCGTTCGACCTCCACCATGGTGCCCACCTCCTCGTGATTTCGGCTCTACTCCTGGGGTTTCCACGGTTTGGTCAGATTGAAAAACGGAAGGCAAATATTCATATGATGAAAAAGGGTGCGCCTGCTGCGCGTAAGGGACTTCGCGCGCTGAAGGCGCATCCTGCGGGCGCATTCGACAGCCTTAGCCCCCCCTGGCATGATGACCGCCCGAATGCCGGTGAGTGAGTGCCATTTTTATTCGAACTCCCCTTGAATAAAACGGCGTTGGCGCGTCCGAAAGTGTCAGGCGAGTCCGGCGAGGGCATCCGGAATGGACCGGGTGGGGTCGAGCAGGTGGGCGAGGCGGTGGGCGGAGGCGGTCCAGGACCAGTGGGTGGTGGCCCAGTCGCGGCCGGCGGTGCCCATCCGGGCGCGGTCCGCCGGCGGGGCGAGGAGGAGGCGGGTGAGGGCGGCGGCCACGTCGGCCGGGTCGCGCCCGTCGACGACGGTGCCGGTGACGCCGTCGAGGACGGTGTCGGGGGCGCCGCCGGATCGGCCGGCGACGACGGGCAGGGCGGCGGCGGCCGCTTCGAGGTAGACGATGCCGAGGCCTTCGGCTTCGAGGCCCGCCCGGCGGGTGCGGCACGGCATGGCGAAGACGTCGGCCTCGGCGTAGTGGGCGGCGGTGGCCGCGTGGTCGAGACCGCCGGCGAATTCGACGCTGCCGGGCTCGGTGCACCGGTGGGCGAGCGCGCGCAGGCGGTCCTCGTACGGGCCCTGGCCGACGAGGACGAGGACGGTGCCGGGGACGGTCCGGCGGATCGCCGGCAGGGCGCGGATCAGGACGTCCTGCCCCTTGCGCGGGACGAGCCGGGCGACGCAGAGGATCACCGGCCCGGTGCGGGCCCGCCGGGCGCCGTCGACGCCGGGCCGGAAGCGGTCCGGGTCCACGCCCGGGACGAGGCGCGCCAATTGGGCGTCCGGGCCGAGGGCGGGGGCGATCCGGGCGCGGGTGTACTCGCCGAGGTAGGTGACGACGTCGACGCTGCGGCCTATCCGGCGCAGCAGGTGGCGGGCGCCGGGGGTGCGGGCCCACCAGATCTCGTGGCCGTGGGTGGTGGCGACGGTGCGGCGGATGCCGTCGGCCTGGCGCAGCAGGCCGGGGGCCATCGCGGCGAGCGGGGCGGCGGCGCCGAACCAGACCCGGTCGCAGCCGTGGGCGCGGGCGATCTCGGCGGCGCGGCGGGTGGCCCGGGCGGTGGGCAGCAGGGTGCGGGCCCGGTCGCGGATCACCGGGAAGGGGAGAGCGGCGTCGTGCCGATCGGCGCCCGGTTCGGCGGAGGTGTAGACCACGACGTCGGAGTGGGGCAGCCGGGTGGCCAGGGCGTGGACGAAGGTTTCGATGCCGCCTTGGCGGGGCGGGAAGTCGTTGGTGACGATGAGTGTGCTGCCCATGGGCGGGTGAGACCTCGGTTCGGTGTCGGAGAAGGGACCGGCGAAGGGACCGGCGAAGGGACCGGCGAAGGGACCGGAGAAGGGGTTGGAGCGGTGGTCGGAGCGGGGGAAGCGGGGAGCACCCGGGCGAGCAGGACGAGGAGGGCCGGCAGCGCGAGGTAGCCGAACCGCCCGGCGGGGGCGAGCAGGAAGGCCAGGGCGAGCCCGAGGGCGAGCCGGTCGGCGGCGGCCGCCGCGTGCCGGGGCGGGTGGGTGAGCAGGGAGGCCGCGAGGGCGAGTGCGGCGAGCAGCAGCAGGCCGACGGCCGCGTACCAGCCGGGCGGGCCGAGGTCGGCGAGCAGCCGTCCGGGCAGCGGGCTGGCGGCGGGGGTGGGCAGGTCGCCGCGGCCGGTGGGGAAGGCGAACACCTGGTGGAGCATCGGCCCGGGCGAGCGCAGGGCGCCGGGCAGGACGAGCAGGGCCGTGGGGCCCCCCCCCCCCGCGGCGGCGCGGGGGGGCCGGCGCGGGCCCGGGCCCTGGCGGCACGGCGGCGAAGGCACGGCCGAGCGGCAGGGCGACCTGCCCGCCGAGCGAACCCCGTGGGCCCTACGGTCCCCGGCGGCGGTGGGCTGCCGGGGGCGGTAGGCGCAGGAGTGGGGACGGCGGGCGCGTCAGCAGGCGAGGGCGAGCGCCGGCGGGCCGCGCCGGACCACGGCATGAGTGAGCAGCACCGACCGGGATGGCCGGGTCCGGCCGCCGGTGGGTCGGGGTGCAGCCGGCGGGCGGTAGCCGAAGGGGCGCGCGAACAGCGCCAGTAGCGGGAGCACCAGCACTCCCGCGACCACGGTGCCGAGCGCGCCGAGCAGGTCGAAGAGCCGGACCAGCGCGGCGTCACCGCGCCACAGCAGCAGCGCGCAGGCCAGCGCGGCGAGCGCGTGGGCGGCGATCATCCCGAAGGACATCCCGTGCGCCATGTCGTGTGCCATGCCGTGTGCCGTCCCGGAGGGCATCCCGTGTGCGGCGGATGCTCCGGACAGGCCCGACGTACCCGGCATGCCGGGCATCCCCGCCATCCCGGCCGCGTCCAGCGCCGTCCCATCGGCCGAAGCCGAAGCCGAAGCCGAAGCGGACGCGGAGACCGACGCGGACGTGGATACCGATACCGGGGCGGAAACCACACCCGCCGCCGTCCCGTGGTGCATGCCCGCCATGGTGTGCAGGCCGTTGGCGGCGGGCGGGACGTCCGGGTCGAGGCCCGCCATCCGGGCCAGCTCGACGGGGGAGAGCCCGCCGGGGATCCGCTCGGGGTTGCAGAGCAGCAGCGCGGCCCAGTCCGTGGTGGCGAGCCGGCCGAGACCGCCGCCTCCCCGGCCGAACGCCGCGGCCTGTTCGAACAGCAGGTGCAGCGCGCTCTGGGCCGCGACCATCCAGGCGCTGATCGCGCCGAGCCCGCGCCGTTTGCCGGCGAGCAGCCAGGTCAGACCGAGGACGGCCCCGAACGCGCCGATCAGCACCGGTGGTGAGACCCCGGCTCCGGCCATGGCGACGTGCGCCGCGGCGGCCAGCGCCACGCACAGCGCGGCGAAGACCACGGCGCGCAGCAGGCGGATCCGGTCGGTCATCACGATGGCACTCATCGTCGCACCCGCCCCGCCCGGCCCGGACCGCACCCTCCGGTATTGGCCGGTTCCACCCCGTGAGACCATGCCCGGCCCCGTGCCTCCGTGTGTCGAGAGTCCGGCCCGGCCGCCGCAGCAGCCCGTTCGTATGACCATCGACGCGGTTTGACATCACCCCCCGCTTGCTCACTAAATGTGCACACCCCGGTACCGATAGTGGCTGCCGGGCGGACGCCGAACGCGAAGCAGGAGGCCCGGCCATGGAGACCTCGACCGGCTTGGCGGCCCCCGCCGCCGACCTCGCCGACCCCCGCTTCTGGCAGCTGCCCGCCCCCGCCCGCGCGGCCGCCTTCGCCGAACTGCGCCGACGCCCCGCGCCGGTGTTCTTCGGCGATCCCGCCACCGGCCGGGGCTTCCACGCGCTGGTCCGCCACGCCGACGTGGTCGAGGCCAGCCGGACCCCCGCGGTGTTCCTCAGCGGCCCCGGCGTCACCACCCCGGAACCGCCCCGCTGGGTCCGGCTGGTGTTCGGCGACTCGATGGTCAACCTCGACGACCCCCGGCACGCCCAACTGCGCAGGATCGTCTCGCGAGCCTTCACCCCCCGGCTGCTCGGCCAGGTCGAGGAGGACATCCGCCGCGTCGCCACCCGCCTGGTCGACGACGTCGAGCGGCGGCGGCCGGAGGACTTCGTCACCTCCGTGGCCGCCGAGCTCCCCTTCCAGGTGATCTGCACCATGATGGGGATCCCGGAACATCCGCGCCGAATGATCCTGGACCAGGTCAACCACGCCTCCGAGAACATCGGCGTGGCCCGCCCGCTGCGCCGCCGGATCCGGATGCCCGGGCGCGGGCTGCTGGCGCTGGCCCGCATGCAGGGCATGGTCGCCTCGATCGGTCGTGAGCGTCGCCGCCGGCCCACCGAGGACCTGATCTCCGCCCTGGTCACCGCCGACGTGGACGGCCGCCGGCTCACCGGACGCGAACTCGGCGCGTTCTTCTCCCTGCTGCTGGTCGCCGGCGTGGAGACCACCCGCAACGCGCTCGCCCACGGCCTGCACCTGCTGACCGCGCACCCGGAGCAGCGCGCCCTGCTGCTCGCGGACCTCGACGGGGGGCTCGGCGGTGCGGTCGACGAGATCATCCGCCACGCCACGCCGATCATCCACTTCCGCCGGACCCTCGCCGTCGACCACGAGCTCGGCGGCCCCGGGGGCCCGCTGCTGCGCGCGGGGGAGAAGGTCGCCCTGTTCTTCGGCTCGGCCAACCGGGACGAGACGGTCTTCCCCGACCCGGACGCGTTCGACATCACCCGCACGCCCAACCCCCACCTCGGCTTCGGCGGCGGAGGGCCGCACTACTGCATCGGGGCGCACCTGGCCCGGCAGGAGATGAAGGTGCTGTTCCGCGAGCTGTTCGCCCGGCTGCCCGAGGTGCGGTCGGTCGGCGAGCCGGACATCGTGCCGTCCAACTTCGACCACCGGGTCCGGTCGCTGCGCTTCACGTTCTGAACCCTCCGAGTCCTCTGAGCACTCTGAACTCTCAGAGCCTCCGAGCCTCCGAGCCTCCGGACCCCCTGAACTGTGCCTGGCCCGGCCGTTGGCCCTATCCGACCGGTTCCCAGACCGCGTGGTCGTGCGCGAACAGAACCCGGCGCGGCCCGTACTCCGCCACCCGGTCCAGCCAGGCCCGGTAACCGGGCAGCGGCGCGGCCACGCCCTCGCGCGACGCCCGCCGGGCGAGCACCGCCTGGCCGTACTCGGACGCGAAGTCGTACGCCTGCCCGGCCAGCATCACCGCGCCGCCGCCGGGCCGCTCGACCACCAGTGACTGGTGGCCGCCGGTGTGCCCGGGCGTCGGCAGCACCCGTACGCCCGGCCAGACCTCCGTCTCGCCGTCCAGTTCGCGGTAGTCGGCGCCGGGGAAGTCGACCAGCGCGTCGATGGTGTACGCGCCGCGCCGGGCGGCGGCCAGTTCGGCCGCCTGGACGAGGACGGGCGTGCCGGCGAGCAGCGGATTGCCGCCGCAGTGGTCGAAGTGGAGGTGGCAGTTGACCACCAGGTCGATGTCGGCGCAGGCGACGCCGACGGCCGCGAGCGCCTCCGTCAGCGGGCGGCGGACCGGGCGGTAGTGCGCTTCGGTCTCGGGCTCGCCTGCGCCGATCCCGGTGTCGAACAGCAGCAGCCCCTCCGGGCGGCGGACCAGGTACGCGAGGACCGGCTCCACCCGCGGCTCCGGGCCGCCCACCTCGGACGCAGGCCGGACGAAGTACCCGAGATCGAGGCGGCGGACCGCGTGCATGGAGCTCCCCTTGTCGCGCTGTCCCCCGTACGGGCGGCCGCGGCGGCCCCCGTTCGCAGCCTACCCGCCGATCGGCAGCCCTCGGTCGGCCTTCACCTGCTTCATCGTCAGATGCGAGTTGACCTGCGCGATCCCCGGCAGGCCCGAGAGCACGTCGGTGATGAAGCGCTCGTACGCGGCGATGTCGGCCACCGCGATGCGCAGCAGGTAGTCGGGTTCCCCGAAGAGGCGGTGCGCCTCCACCACTTCCGGCAGCTCCGCCACCCGGCGTTCGAACTCGGCGACCGTCACCTGATCCTCGTGACGCATGGTGATCGTGACGAAGGGTTGGAAGCCGCGTCCGACCGCCGTGCCGTCCAGGAGCGCCCGGTAGCCGCGGATCACGCCGTCCTGCTCCAGTTGTCGGACCCGGCGCAGGCAGGGGGAGGGGGTGAGGTCCACCCGGGCGGCCAGGTCGGCGTTGGTCAGGCGGCCGTCCTGCTGGAGCTCGCGGAGGATTCTGCGGTCGATTCGGTCCATGGCGCAATATTCTGCCAAAAGGCGGGCCGGACCAGCAGGAAGTGGCCATCGCGTGCCAGGGCTATCCGGCTACCTTCAGTGACCGAACGCACCGGACAGGTGCCGCGAGGATCACCGGACCAACGGCCGGGACCCGCCCGAACGAGCACGACAGGTCACCGCCACCCATGGACACCCACGCCCTCCTTCTCTTCCTCGGAGTCGACCTGCTGCTGGTCTGCACACCGGGGCCCGACTGGCTCTACATCGCCGCCCGAGGCCTCGGCCAGGGTCGGCGCGCCGCCTTCATCGCGGTCGGCGGCGTCTGCGCCGGCTACGCCGTCCACACCCTGCTCTCCAGCGCCGGCCTGGCCGCCGCGCTGCGTGCCGTCCCCGCCGCCCTGCCCGTCCTGCGCCTCACCGGCGCCGCGTACCTGCTGGTGCTGGCCGTCACCATGCTGCTCGCGCTGCGCAAGGGCGGGGGCGCCACGGCCCTCACCGCGCCCAAGCCGCAGCCCACCGCGACCGTGCTGCGTCAGAGCATGCTGACCGCCCTGCTCAACCCCAAGGGGCTGCTGCTCTACCTCTCCCTGGTGCCGCAGTTCGTCGAGCCGGGCGCCGCGCTGCCGGTCGGCGGGCAGGTGCTCGCCCTCGGCTCGCTCAACGTGCTGGCCTGCGCCGTCGTGTACGGGCTGGTCGCGCACGCCAGCGGACGCCTGGGCGGCCGGCTCGGCGGCACCCCGCGTGCGGCGCGCCGGATGACCCTCGTCTCGGCGGTGCTGCTGATGCTGGTGGCGGGCGTCACGGCGAGCGCCTGAGAACGGGAGCACAATGCCGGGCATGACAGAGCGTCCGACCTTCCCCGGCACCTGGCCCGCCGATCAGCCCGCGTCCACCGATCAGTCTGCGTCTGGAGATCAGCCCGCGTCCACCGAACAGCCCGCCGCCGGAGGGGAACCTGCGGACCGGCCCACCGCCGACCTCTGGGCCGCCCTCGGCGGATCGGCCGAGCTGCTGGGGCGGGTCTCCTTCCACGGCCCCGGCGACGTCCTGGCCTCCGGCCTGCCGGTGCGCAGGCTCGCCCGGGCCACCGTGGCCGCCTGCTCGCTGGCCGCCGCCGAACTCGCCGCCCACCGCGCCGGCGGCCCGGTCCCCGCCGTCCGGGTGGACCAGGGCGCCGTCGCCACGGCCTTCGTCAGCGAACGCCACCTGACCGTCGACGGCCGCACGCCCGTCAGCTTCGCCCCGCACTCCGGCTTCTGGCGCGCCGCCGACGGCTGGGTCCGCACCCACGCCAACTACCCGCACCACCGCACCCGACTGCTCGCCGCCCTCGACCTGCCCGCCGACGCCGGGCCCGAAATGCTCGCCAAGCTGCTGGGCGAACTGCCGGCGGAGCAGGTCCAGGAGCGGGCGTTCGAAGCGGGGGCGCTCGCCGTAGCCGTCGCGCCGGTGAGTGCCACCACGCACCCCCTGATGGAGAGCCGGGTGACCGGCACCGCGCCCGTCCGCCCGCTCGGCGACGCCGGCCCGGAGCGGCCCGCCGCCGGGATCCGCGTCCTCGACCTCACCCGGGTCATCGCCGGCCCGGTCGCCACCCGCACCCTCGCCCTGCTGGGCGCCGACGTCCTGCGCGTCGACTCGCCCCACCTCCCCGAGGCCGACGACGCCCACGCCGACACCGGCTTCGGCAAGCGCTCCACCCGCCTCGACCTCACCGATCCCGCCGACCGCGCCGTCTTCGACGGCCTGCTCGCCACCGCCGACGTCCTCGTCACCGGCTACCGCCCTGGAGCCCTCGACGCGCACGGCCTCGCCCCCGACGCACTGTCGGCCCGCCACCCCGGCCTGATCGTCGCGCAGCTCTGCGCCTGGGGCTGGACCGGCCCCTGGGCCGGCCGGCGCGGCTTCGACAGCCTCGTCCAGGCCGGCGTCGGCATCGCCGCCCACGAGGCCGGCCCCGACGGCCGCCCGGGCGTACTGCCCGCCCAGGCCCTCGACCACGGCACCGGCTACCTCGTCGCCGCCGCCGTCCTGCGCGCCCTCACCGAGCAGCGCACCGGCCGGCCCGGCGGCCGCCACCTGCGGTTCTCCCTCGCCGGTACGGCCTCGTGGCTGCTGCACGACATCCCGCCCGAGGCGCCCGCCCCTGCTGCCCCGGCGGACGGCGCTCCGGCGGACGGTGCTCCGGACACCGGGGCGTACGACCCGGCCCGGTGGCTCGCCGAGACCGACTCCGCCTACGGACGGCTGCGCCACGCCCTGCCGCCCATCGCCTACACCGGCGCGCCCACCGACTGGTCCCGCCCGCCGGGGCGCTGGGGGACGGACGCGCCGGTCTGGCTCTGAGGACGCCGCGCAACCGCCGCCCCGGCCGGCGGTGTCACAGGCAGCTGGCAGCATCGGCGCATGACTGCACACGCCACCGACTACACCTGGTTCGAGCAGCGCTACCCCATCCCCGGGGCGGCCCACTGCCTGACGCTGGTCGAGGGGATCACCGCCGACGAACTGCTGCGCCGCTTCGGCGCCCTGCCCGGTCGGGAGGTCACCGGCCTGGACGCCGTGGTCGCCGCCTGGGAGACCTTCGACGACGGGGAGGACGAGGAGGCGGAGGCCCGGATCGAGCCGGAGGACGACCGGCTGCTCGTCGCCGTCACCGAACTCGACGGGTGGGCCGTCGTCGTCGAGGTCTTCGGCTACCTCGGCAGCCTGCCCGACGTCATCCGCCGCCTCGCCGACGGCACCCGGTTGGTCTCGCACTTCCGGAACGCCGTCGCGGTGGACCACTTCAACTGGTGGGAGCAGGGCAGCTGCCGGCTCCAGTTCGAGCCGCTGTTCCCCACCCAGCGGCACGGTTCGGACGCCGACGCCCCCGGTGTCCCCGCGCTGCTGACGGCCTGCGGCTTCCAGCTCGACGGGGAGGGTCACGACCTGCACACCGAGGCCGCGTTCGCGCTGGCCGAGCGGCTGACGGACGTCCGGCTCACGCCGGAACGGCTGGAGGCCGCCACATTCCGGATCGGCTACGCGCCGACGCGCTAGCTACGGAGTGAGACCCGTGGAGTCAGGCCCGTGGAGTCAGGCCCGTGGAATCTGGCCGTGAAGTCAGGCCGTGGAGTCAGACCCCCGCCGGGATCTGCTTGGCCCGGCCGCGCATCTGGAGGGCCGTCACGATCTCGATCAGTCCGAGGATCACCAGCCAGCAGCCGGCCAGGACGGCCAACGCGGCGATCGAACCGACCGGCCAGACCAGCAGCAGCACACCGGCCACCGTGTTGGCCACGCCTGCGAAGGCCTGCCAGCCACGGGCCGGCATCGCCGGGTCGGAGACCGCGGCGGCGAGCTGGGTGATGCCCCGGAACAGCCAGCCGATGCCGATCCAGATCGCCAGCAGGAGCAGCGACTGCGCCGCGCTGCGGAAGCAGAGCAGCCCCAGCAGGACGCAGATCGCCCCGCTGATGAAGGCCAGCACCCGCAGTGCGGTGGTCGCGTGGGTGCCGAACGCGGCGATCAGCTGCACGATGCCGATGACCAGCAGGTAGAGGCCGAACAGCACGCCCACCACCAGCAGGGTCTCCTTCGGCCAGACGAAGACGACGATTCCGAGGGCCAGCGAGACGATTCCGGCGAGTAGCAGGACCTGCCAGGCGGCCTTGGCGAGTTGGCCGAGCGGACCCTGGACCGGGGAACCGTCGGGGGTGATGATCGGGGAAACCACGGTGGTGTACTCCTCGGGGCCGGGGACGGGCAGGGGCCGAACCCCAGCCTGGCCGGGCCACTGCCGACCGGCGCGTCGGGTACGGCCGTTCGGGGGACGGAGACAAGAGAGGGGGAGGGGAAGCGGAGGGGGACGGAAGGGGGATGGGAGAGGGCGTGCGGAGGAGACGAATGTTCGATGGAGTGGCTCCGCTGGCCTTCCGGTCGCCGGAACGACACCGTCCGGCCACCTGCCGTCGATATCATCCGGCGGTATGACTTCTGAAGGGTGGGGGACCCGTTCGGTAGAGCCGGTCAGTCAGCACTACATCGTCTGCGGGGGCAACGCGCTTGCCCACCGGCTGGTCCTGGAACTCGTCGAGCACTACGAGGTCCCGGTCGTCGTCCTGGTCGCCGATCGCACCCGCGACCACGCGCCGCAGATCGAGCAACTCCCCGGCGTCGCCGCCGTCGTCGAGTACGCCAGCATCACCGACGAGGCGCTGCGCGAGGTGTCGATCGACACCGCCCGCGGCCTCGCCCTCGTCGAGGGCAGCGACCAGGACAACATCCACGCCGCGCTCAGCGCCCAAGGCCACAACCCGGACATCCGGATCGTGCTCCGGATGTTCAACCAGCGCCTCGGTGAGAACATCGAACGGCTGCTCAGGAACGGTGCCGCGCTCTCCGGATCCGCCACCGCCGCACCCGCCTTCGCCGCGGCGGCGCTCGGGCGGCCCAACTCGGTCGAGATCGGCGGACGCTTCCTGCACATCGCCTTCGACGAGGCCATCACCTCCGACCGGATCTGCGTGGTCGCCGACCACATCGACCGCCAGGACCTCAGTAAGATCCGCCTGCTGCCCGAACAGCGCGGCGACTCGGCCGACTTCGTCCGGCTCGCCAGCGAGTTCGGCGACGACGGGCCGGTCCGCCCCGGTGGCGTCCGCCGCGAAGCGGAACCGGAGCCGGCGCCCGAGGAGGAGCCGGACGGCGTGGCCGCCCTCCAAGCGCTGCGCATCGAACCCAGGGAACCGATCAGCTGGGCGCGGCGGGCGCGCTGGCGGCTGCTCGACATGATGCGCTTCTTCACCAGCGCCCGGATGCGGTTGGTGCTGCTCACCGCCCTCGCCGCGGTGCTGATGGCCTTCGGCGTTCTCTGGTACCTGAACCGGAACTTCGGCTGGACCCTCTACATCTCGCTGCTCGACCTCGCGGGCGCCGCCCAGCCCGACCAACTCGCCGACATCGCCGCCGGGACCGGGACGGGCGGGCTGTGGCAGCGGGTGGCGCAGGTGGTGATCACCATCTGCGGGATCACCTTCGCCCCGGTCGCCACCGCCATCGCGGTCGAGGTGCTCGGCTCCGGGCGGCGAGGGCAGCCCCGCAACCCCGGGGCCGGCACCCGGGACCACGTGATCGTCGTCGGCCTCGGCAACGTCGGCACCCGGGTCGCGGCCCAACTGCACGAACTGGGCGTGCCGGTGGTCTGCATGGAGCGTGACCCGCAGGCCCGGGGCATCGCCGCCGCCCGGGCGCTCGGCATCCCGGTGGTGCTGGGCGACGGCCCGTTCGAGGAGCAGTTGCGTCGCGCCCGGTTGAAGCACAGCCGGGCGCTGGTCGCGGTCAGCGGCGACGACGCCACCAACCTGGAGGCGGCCCTGGAGGCGCGCCACGGGAATCCCGAAGTCCGTGTGGTGGTCCGGCTGTTCGACGACAACTTCGCCGGGCACTTCTACGCGACGCTGGACAACGCGGCCTCGCGTTCGGTCTCGTACCTGGCCGCACCCGCCTTCGCCGCCGCCCTGATGGGGCGCGAGGTGCGCGGGATGCTGTCGGTGTTCCGACACGTGCTGCTGATCGCCGAGTTGACGGTCGAGGACGGCAGCGGGCTGATCGGCATGAACCGGCACGACCTGGAGGACCCGGGCGGCGTCCGGGTGATCGCCGTCCGGTTCGCCCGCAGTGCGCAGTTGCAGTGGAACTTTCCCGACCGCACCCGGCGCCTCACCCCGGGCGACCAGATCGTGGTCGCCGCCACCCGTAGCGGGCTCGCCCGGCTCAACACGGCGCTGGTGGACGAGGTGTGACGGTGGCTGACGCATAACAGCTGACAGGTAACAGCCGACAGATAACACCTGACAGATAACAGCTAACAGATTTCAGATGACGAAATCTGTTAGCTGTTATCTGTTACTTGTCAGCTGTTACCTGTCAGCCGTCAGCCGTCAGCCGTAAGCGGCCAGGTCACCGGTTGGTGAAGGACGGCGGGCGCTTCTCCGCGAACGCCGCCATGCCCTCCTTCTGGTCCGCCGTGGCGAACGCCGCGTGGAACAGCCGACGCTCGAAGCGGACACCCTCGGCGAGGGTCGTCTCGAAGGCGCGGTTGACGCTCTCCTTGAGCATGACCGCCGCCGGGGTGGACATCGCCGCGACGGTCTCGGCCACCGTCAGGGCCTCGGCCAGCAGCTGGTCCGCCGGGACGATCCGGGAGACCAGGCCGGCCCG
>NZ_JBHWIJ010000199.1:0-16067 GCF_042732255.1 Kitasatospora sp. NPDC059803
CTCCCCCACCCCGGCCCCGACCACCCCGACGACGACCACCCCGCCCCCGACCGCCCCGTCCCCGACCGGAGGAGGAGCCGCCATCGAGCCGGCCGCCGCCGAACCGCCCGCCAACGGCCGTCCGCCCCGCCGTAGCGACCAGCCCCCCACCGGCGCCGAGGGCGCCCCGTCCGGGCGGCTGAGCCCGTTCCTGACCAACGGGCAGGCCGGCGAGCAGCTGGCACTGCTGAACGAGGTCGGCGGCAAGGTCGGCACCACCCTGGACCTCGGCTTCACCGCGCACGAGCTCTGCCAGGTGCTGGTCCCCCGGGTCGCCGACTTCGCCTGCGTTGACCTGGTGGACGGGCTGATCTCCGACTCCGAGCTGCCGGCCGCCCGCCCGGACGACGACACCATGCTCCGCCGGGTCGCCCTGGTCTACAACGAGACCGGCGGCGCCTGGGACCACGTGCTGTCCGAGGGCTCGCTGGTCAGCATGCCTCGCCGCACCCCGCCGGGGATGGCCCTGCAGCTGAACCAGCCGGTCCTGGTCCCGGTGATCAGCGCGGACGTCGCGGTCGACTACGCGATCGCGCTCGGCGGGGCCCGGCTGGCCCAGGTGGTCTCCGGCCGCTCGATGCTGGTGGTGCCGCTGTCCGCCCGGGGCACCGTGCTGGGCATCCTCAAGCTGCTCCGGCTGCCGGACCGCGCCCCCTTCGACGAGAGCGACGCCGCCACCCTCAAGGAGCTGGCCGTCCGCGCCGCGCTCTCCCTGGACAACGCCCGGCTGCACCGCGCCGAGGCCAGGGTGGCCACCACCCTCCAGCGCTCGATGATCCCGACCCGCCCGCCGCAGATCCCCGGCGTCCAGATCGCCCACCGCTACCTGCCGGGCGACCCGAAGGCCGAGGTCGGCGGCGACTGGTTCGACGCGATCCAGCTGCCCGGCAGCCGGGTCGCCCTGGTGGTCGGCGACGTGATGGGCCACGGCCTGCACTCGGCGGCCGCGATGGGCCGCTTCCGGACGGCCATGCAGACCCTCGCCGCGCTCGACCTGCCGCCCGGCCAGCTGCTGCGGCACCTGGACAACCTGGCCCACAAGCTCGGCGACGACCACCTCGCCACCTGCCTGTACGCGGTCTACGACCCGATCAACCGGACCTGCGAGCTGGCCAGCGCCGGCCACGTCCCGCCGGTGCTGGTGCACCCGGACGGCTCCGGCGAGCTGCTGGAGATCCCGGCCGGCGCGCCGATCGGGGTCGGCGGGGTGCCGTTCGTCGCCAAGACCATCGACGTCTCGGACGGCTCGATGCTGGTGCTGTGCACCGACGGCCTGGTCGAGGTCCGGGGCGGCGACATAGGAGCGGGCCTGGCCGCGCTCTGCGGCAATCTGATCGACCCGCGGCAGAGCCCCGAGCAGGCCTGCGACGTGGTGCTCAAGCGGCTGCACTCGGACGACCGGAAGGACGACGTCGCCCTGCTGGTGGCCCGCTTCGACGGGGTCGCCCCGTCCGAGGTGGCCACCTGGGACCTCAGGGTGGACCACCGCGAGGTGCGCCGGGCCCGCTCGCTGGTCCGCGAGCAGCTGGCCGGCTGGCACCTGGAGGCGCTCAGCGACATCACCGAGCTGCTGGTCAGCGAGCTGGTCACGAACGCCGTCCGGGTGGCCCGGGACCGCGTCCGGCTCCAGCTGATCCGGGTGGACAAGCTGCTGGTCGAGGTCAGCGACGACAACCACAACCTGCCGTCGCTGGAACCGGCCGAGCAGTTGGGCGAGACCGGCCGCGGCCTCACTCTGGTGACCAAGCTCGCCGAGCGCTGGGGCACCGCCCGCAAGGCGGTCGGCAAGGTGGTCTGGTTCGAACTCCCCCTGCCGCACGCCTGACGGCCGGCTGCCCGACGGCCGTCAGACGGCGGGTGGGTCAGGGGACGAGCGCGCCCGCCGGGCGCCGCCGGGCCTCCACCGCGACCTCCCGCGACGCGGTCGCGGCCACCGAGGTGGCGGCCCCGACCCCGGCCAGCACCCGCGGCCAGAAGTCCCCGAACACCTCGACCGCGACGGCGAGCAGCAGCGCGGTGATCACCGCGACCACGTGCTCCAGACCGGCCAGGTTCGGCAGCACGACCGCCTCGCCGACCATCATGACCACCACCAGGCCGGCGGTGAGCCAGGCCCGGCAGCGGAACGCGATGCAGATCGCCAGCGCCACCACCGCGGCCGACGGCCCGGTGTCCCGCACGTAGGCGACCCACTTCGGGAAGCCGAACAGGTGATCCGGGCCGAGCGCCACGCCGATCCGGGCGAACAGCGTGCCCGCCAGGGTGCAGGTGTAGGCCACCACCAGGGTCATCCGCCGGCCGAGCACGATCTCGGCGACGCCGAAGACCACGAACACCTGGGCCAGTGCGCCCCAGACCGGCAGGTCCAGCGCCGGCACGTACAGCGAGAGCGGGGTCCGCAGCAGCGAGACGTCCAGCGGCAGCGCCGCCTTCACCACCCCGATGCGGTTGACGAAGTGCTCACCGCCCGGCAGGTGCTGGGTGATGCTGAACAGGAGGATCAGAAACGTCGCCGCCGTGGCCATCGGAACGGCGGCGAACTTCTTGCGCACCACCGCGTCCCGCACCGTCGCGTACAACGTCCCCCACTCGGCGGCAGCAGCCGATCTGGCCAACACCAGCGACCCCTCCCGCACGCCCCCCGCGTGGGTCCTGTCCATCACAACCGTTACTCCCGAATCCCCGAACTTTCTGAGCTACTCCAACATTAGAAGCCTCTTAACAAATCCACATCGGCATAGATGCGGATCAGGGTCATCCTCTGGGGGGAGGGATATCCCTGACCTCACCCCCTATCCGACCGCCCGGTCCCCTCCGCCCCCCGGCGGAGGGCTACCCCTTCCCGTCCCGCGCCGCGACCGGGAGCCGGGGCGCCACCACGGCGGCCCCGGAGTGCCGGCGGCGGAACAGGGCGGGCAGGCTCGGCGCGACGATGAAGCCCTCGGCCCGCGCGCTGGCGATGCCGATCCGCGGGATCTCGCTGCTCTTCTCGAACAGCAGGTAGCGGGGCTCCCAGATCGGCCGGTACTTGGCGTTCGCGCGGTACAGCGACTCGATCTGCCACCAGCGCGAGAAGAAGCCCAGGACGGAACGCCACAACCGCAGCACCGGGCCGGCGCCGAGCCGCGAACCGCGCTCGAAGACCGAACGGAACATCGCGAAGTTCAGCGACACCCGCTTCAGCCCGACCTCCTCGGCACGCTGCAGCAGCTCGATGACCATGAACTCCATCAGGCCGTTCTCGGTGTCCCGGGCCCGGCGCATCAGGTCCAGCGAGAGCCCGTCCGGGCCCCACGGGACGAAGCTCAGCAGCGCCTTGAGCTCGCCGTCGCCGTCGTGGCACTCCAGCATCACGCAGCGGCCGTCGCCCGGGTCGCCGAGCCGGCCGAGCGCCATCGAGAAGCCGCGCTCGGTCGCCCCGTCGCGCCACTGGTCGGCCTTGGCCACCAGTTCGGCCATCTCGCACTCGGGGATGTCCTCGTGCCGGCGGATCCGCGTCGTGTACCCGGCCCGCTTGACCCGGTTGTACGCCTGGCGGACCACCCGCATCGCCCGGCCGTCCAGCGAGAACTCGTCCAGCTCGACGATCGCCTCGTCGCCCAGCTCCAGCGCGTCCAGCCCGTGCCGGGCGTAGATCACCCCGGCCTCCTCGGAGGCGCCCATCACGGCCGGCGCCCAGGCGTGCTCGCGGGCCTCGGCCAGCCAGGTGTCGATCGCGCCCGGCCAGGCCTCCGGGTCGCCGATCGGGTCGCCCGAGGCCAGCGAGACCCCGCCGATCACCCGGTAGGTCACCGCCGCCTTGCCGCTGGGGGAGAAGATCACCGCCTTGTCCCGGCGCAGCGCGAAGTAGCCGAGCGAGTCCCGCTCGCCCTGCTTGTCCAGCAGCGAGCGCAGCTTCGCCTCGTCCTCGGGGTTCAGCAGCTCCTTGCCGCGCGGGCTGCGGAAGGCCACGTAGAGCACCAGCAGGAAGAGCACCGCGCCCATCGCGTTGATCGCCGCGTTGACCCAGGTCGGCGAGGAGATCACCGAGCGCAGGTGCTCCGAGGGGTTGATCGTGATCATCCGGCCGACGGAGTAGCGGAAGAGGTCCCAGAAGCCCGCGCCGCCGAGCCCGTTGGTCGCCCAGACCAGCAGCGCGCCGACGACCCCGCCGAACAGCAGCCCGCCGACGAAGGTGGCCGCCGCAGTCTTCGGGTTGGAGCGGTCGCCCTTGGACGTGAAGTCCTTCCGCCCGATGACCAGCGCCAGGACGAACAGGCAGGTCAGCACGGTGGAGATGTAGTTGAGCGGGTGGGCCTTGAACCGCTCGCCGGGCATCACCATGGCCAGCAGGTACAGCACCGCGAACATGCTGGCCAGGGCCGCGTTGAAGATCCAGGCGGCCCGCTTGCGCCGCCGCATCGCGATGGCCAGGAAGACCGCCAGCACCGCGCTGGCCAGACCCGAGGTCATCAGGTACGGGGTGAAGTACTCACCCTCGTTGTGCTCGTTGACCTGGTTCCCCCACGGCACCAGCAGCACCGTCGCCACGTTCAGCAGCGCCAGCAGCCGGAGGTACCACACGGAGACGGCGGCGGCCCGCGGGCGCCAGCGGTCGAGCACGCCGACGGGCCGGGGCCCGGTGGACGTGGCGGAAGGCTCCGACTTCACAGTGGACGACACAGCTCAATTCCAAACGATCAGATGGTGGGGCGCATCCGCACACGGCCCGGCGACGGGTGCCCGCAGGGGCCCGACGGACTGACCGGCGGCCCTCACCTCGACCGGGCGCCCACTGAATGGAGCAGGCCGACAAAGGGCAGCCAACTCCATGGTTCCCCACCCGGCCTGAGAATTGCGTGAACCGGGTAGCGGATTCCCACCCCCGCCATGTGGCGGGGGTAAGGACCGCCATCCGTTCGGCGCCCCACCCCGGCTACCCCTACCCTCGAAACGACCCGCGCGGACCGCCCGACCCCGGCCGCCAGAACCGAGGAGGCACCATCACCGACACCCGCGTGCTGATCGTGGACGACGAGATCCTGGTCCGCTCCGGCCTGGGCCTCATCGTCGGCTCCGCCCCCGACCTGGAGGTCGTCGGCGACTGCTCCGGCGGCCAGGCCGAGGAGCACGTCCAACGCCTGCGCCCGCACGTGGTGCTCCTCGACATCCGGATGCCGGACCTCGACGGCATCTCGGTGCTGCGCCGGCTGCGCGCCCTGCCGGACCCGCCCGCCGTGGCGATGCTCACCACCTTCGACAGCGACGAGTACATCGGCACCGCGCTGCGGGCCGGCGCCTCCGGCTTCCTGCTCAAGGACACCGCCCCCGAGCAGCTGGTCCACGCCGTCCGGGTGCTCGCGGCCGGCGGCAACATCCTGTCCCCGACCGTCACCCGCACCGTGATCGGCGGCTACGTGGACGGCGGCGGCCCGGACGCCGAGGCCACCTCGCTCGCCCGCACCCTCACCGGCCGGGAGCTCGACGTGCTGGCCCTGCTCGGCGAGGGACTGTCCAACGCCGAGATCGCCGACCGGCTCTTCCTCGGCACCGGCACCGTCAAGGACCACATCAGCGCGATCCTCGGCAAGCTCGGCGCGGCCAACCGGGTCCAGGCGGCGGTGCTCGCCCACCGGGCCGGGCTGGTCCGGCCGAAACCCGGCGACGGGGCATGACGGCCACCGAACAGCTGCCGTCCAGACGGCTCCCGGCCTGGTGCACCGCCCCCTGGCTGATGCTGCTGCTGCCCGCCCTCTACTCCCTCCTGGACGCCGCCCTGGTGGCCCGGAACTCCCCGTGGTGGCAGATCGCGCTCTCCACGCTGGCCGCCGTCGCCCTGCTCTGGCGCCGCCGCTTCCCGGTGGCGGCGCTGCTGCTCACCATGCCCGGCAGCTACGTCGACGACATCTGGCTGGCCCCGATCACCGCCGTCTACACGGTGGCCGCCGAACGCCCCCGCCCGCGGATCGTCATCCCCTGCGCGACCCTGTTCGCGCTGGTCGAGTTCTTCCACTGGCCGCTGTCCGGGCAGACCCTCGGACTCAGCCGGGACACCGCGCTCTACGCCATCCAGTCGGTGATGCTGGCCGCCGGCCCGGCCGCCACCGGGCTGCTCGCCCGCACCCGGCGGGAGCTGGCCGCCCGGCTCGACGAGCTGACCCGCGGCCAGGAGCGGGAGAGCCGACTGCTCGCCGAACGGGTGCTGATCAGCGAGCGCGGCCGGCTCGCCCGGGAGATGCACGACGTGGTCTCGCACCAGGTCAGCCTGATCAGCATCCAGGCCGGCGCGCTCCAGGTGAGCACCGCCGACCCGGCCGCCGCGACCACCGCCCGCACCATCCGCGAACTGGCCGTCCGCACCCTCGACGAGCTGCGCCAGATGGTCGGGGTGCTGCGCAGCACCGCCGGCCCGCGCCCGGACGCCCCGCTCGCCCCGCAGCCCCGGCTGGCCGACCTGCCCCGGCTGATCGCGGAGAGCGGGCTGGCCGCCGACACCGAACTGAACCCCGGTGACCGCCCGTGGCCGGAGGCGGTCGAGCGGGCCGCCTACCGCACCGTCCAGGAGGCGCTCACCAACATCACCAAGTACGCCCCGGAGGCGGCGGTGCACGTGAAGGTCCGGGCGAAGGGGCGCCGGCTGCGGGTCGAGGTGCGCAACGACGCGCCCCCGGTCCACCCGGACGAGATCCTGCCGGGCGGCGGCCACGGCCTGGTCGGCCTGCGCGAGCGCGCGCAGCTGCTGGGCGGCTCGCTCAGCGCCGGCCCCACCCAGGACGGCGGCTTCGAGGTCCGCGCCGAGCTGCCCGCCACCCGTTCCTGACCGGGACAACGAGAAAGCCCCGCAGATCCGTAGATCTGCGGGGCTTCGCTGTGCGCGAGGGGGGAGTTGAACCCCCACGCCCTTTCGGGCACTGGAACCTGAATCCAGCGCGTCTGCCTATTCCGCCACCCGCGCATGGGTGTCGTCTTCGTTGCCGACCGATCTTCCGAACCGCTCGGTACCATGTGGTCTTCGCGTTTCCTTGGACCGGCCTCCCTGGTGGGCGGCCCTTCCGACGTGGAAAACAGTAGCACGACCCGGGGGGCCGCTCCGAATCCGTTCTTCGGCGGGACGAAGCGCATCCGAACGGATGCACGACGAACGGGCGAGCGAGTGACGGGAGCCCACCCGGGCGGGCACACCTGGCGTGCCGTACCCGGTATGCGTCACCCTGTGTGTCCGAGCCCACCCCCGGGCACCACGCTGTCCGGGAACCGTACGGAAGGGCCCGGCGTGGATACGATCAGTACGGAAGTACCGCAAGTAGGCACGACCGACTCCCGGCGGGATCCGGTCGGCAGGCAGGCGAACGAACCCTGGAAGGGGGTGTCCCATGGGAGTGCTGAAGAAGTTCGAACAGCGACTTGAGGGTCTCGTCAACGGCACCTTCGCCAAGGTGTTCAAGTCCGAGGTCCAGCCCGTGGAGATCGCCGGTGCGCTGCAGCGCGAGTGCGACAACAACGCGAGCATCTGGAACCGCGACCGCACCGTCGTGCCGAACGACTTCATCGTCGAGCTGAGCCCGCACGACCACGAGCGGCTCAGCCCCTACTCCGGGCAGCTGGGCGCCGAGCTGGCCGGCATGGTCCGCGAGTACGCGGAGGCCCAGCGGTACAGCTTCATGGGCCCGCTCCAGGTGAACCTGGAGAAGGCCGACGATCTGGACACCGGCCTGTACCGGGTGCGCAGCCGCACCCTGGCGGCCGAGGAGCCCCAGCAGTACGCCCCGCAGCAGCAGCAGCCCGGATACGACCGCCAGCCGGCCGCCCCGGCCCCCGGCGCACCGTGGCAGCAGACCGGCGCCGGCCAGTACGGCGCGCCCCCGCCGCCGGCCGCGCCCCCGGCGATGCCCCAGGGCCCGCCCGCGACGTCCGGCGGCAACGTCCGCGCCTTCCCCGGCGCCGGCCACGGCGCCTCGCTCCGCCGCTGGATCGAGGTGAACGGCGCCCGCCACCAGATCACCGGCGCGGCCTGCGTGCTCGGCCGCTCGACCGAGGCGGACGTGCGGATCGACGACCCCGGGGTCTCCCGCAAGCACGCCGAGATCCGCCCCGGCACCCCTTCGATGGTCCTCGACCTGGGATCCACCAACGGCATCGTGGTGGACGGACAGCACACCCAGCGCGCTACGCTCCGCGACGGCTCCCGCATCGTCGTGGGCTCCACCACCATCGTCTACCGACAGGTCGAAGGGTAGTGTCCGAGTTGTTCGCGCGCCTCGCTCACCGACAGGCGGGCCGGCCATGTCAGAACTGACCCTCACGGTCATGCGGCTGGGCTTCCTGGCCGTGCTGTGGCTGTTCGTGATCGTCGCGATCCAGGTGATCCGCAGCGACCTGTTCGGGACCAAGGTGAACCCCCGCTCCTCCCGTCGCGGCGCCAACGCCGCTCCGGGCGGCGCCGCCGCCGCTCCGGCCGCCGGGCGCACCGCGCAGACCCCGGCCGCAGGCCCCGCGGCGGGCCAGACCCAGGGCGGCGGCCGCCGCCGCGGCGCCCCGACCCAGCTCGTGGTGGTGCAGGGCTCACTGGCCGGGACCACCGTCGCGCTCCAGGGCCAGACCATCACCCTGGGCCGCGCGCACGACTCCACCATCGTGCTGGACGACGACTACGCGTCCTCCCGGCATGCCAGGATCTATCCGGATCAGACTGGGCAGTGGACGGTCGAGGATCTAGGCTCCACCAACGGCACCTATCTGGACCGGCAGCGCCTGACCGCGCCCACTCCGCTCCAGCCGGGCATGCCGATCCGTATCGGCAGGACCGTCATCGAACTGCGGAAGTAGTAGCGCATGAGGGACAGCATCCCGTCCATGACCCAGAGGGGGGCACAGGTCGCATGACCCTGGTGCTGCGCTTCGCCGCCGGCTCCCACAAGGGACTGATCCGGGAGGGGAACGAGGACTCCGGCTACGCCGGGCCGCGGCTGCTGGCCGTGGCCGACGGCATGGGCGGCGCCGCGGCCGGCGAGGTCGCGTCCTCCGAGGTGCTCGGCTCGATCGTCCGACTGGACGAGGACGTGCCGGGCGCCGACCTGCTGACCCTGCTGGGCGACGCCGTCCAGGGCGCCAACGACCGGCTCCGGCAGATGGTCGAGGAGGACCCGCAGCTGGAGGGCATGGGCTGCACGCTGACCGCGATGCTCTGGACCGGCCAGCGGATGGGCATGGTGCACGTCGGCGACTCCCGCGCCTACCTGCTGCGCGACGGCTCGCTGGTGCAGATCACCCAGGACCACACCTGGGTGCAGCGCCTGGTCGACGAGGGCCGGATCACGCCGGAGGAGGCCGAGACCCACCCGCAGCGCTCGCTGCTGATGCGGGCACTCGACGGCCGCGGCCAGGTCGAGCCCGACCTGTCGATCCGCGAGGTCCGCGCCGGCGACCGCTACCTGATCTGCTCCGACGGCCTCTCCGGCCCGGTCAGCCACCAGACCCTCCAGGACACCCTCGGCAGCTACTACTCGCCCGAGCAGACCGTGCAGGAGCTGATCCAGCTCGCGCTGCGCGGCGGCGGTCCGGACAACATCACCTGCATCGTGGCGGACGTCATCGACGTCGGTGCCACGGACACCACGAGCGGCCAGTACAACGACGTCCCGGTGGTGGTCGGCGCGGTCGCCGACACCCCGCCGTCCTCGGCCGCCGCGGACCGCTCGATCGCCGACACCCCGGCCGGCCGCGCCGCCGGCCTCGGCCGCACCCCGCAGGGCGCCTTCGGCCCGGCCGAGGGCTACGACGCCGGCTACGGCGCCGCCCAGGGCGGCTTCGGCCCCGCAGAGGGCTACGAGGGCGAGTACGGCTACGGCTCCGGCGAGCCCTCGGTGTACGGCGCCGAGGAGTTCGACGAGGAGCCGCCCGCGAAGCGCAAGCGCAAGGGCCTCACCGTCTCGGTGGCCGTCCTGGTCACCCTCGGCCTGCTCGGCGGCGCCGGGTTCTTCGGCTACCAGTGGACCCAGGACCAGTACTACGTCGCCAAGCAGGGCGACCACGTCGCGGTCTACCAGGGCATCAACCAGAACCTGGCCGGCCTGAGCCTGTCCTCGGTGCACACCGCGTACAAGGACGTCGAGCTCAAGTACCTGCCGCAGGACCAGGCCGAGCACCTGAACAAGACCATCTCGGCCGACAGCCTGGGCGCCGCCACCGCGACCGTCCAGGAGCTCGACGGCTGGGTCAAGCTCTGCAAGAAGGTCGCCGACGCCCGGACCAACCCGGGCACCCAGGGCACCCAGGCGGCGCAGGCCACCCACGCCGCGTTCCTGGCCGTCACGCCCACCCCGGGCGAGAAGACCCGCCCCCCGGTGGCCCCCACCACTCCGACCCCGGCCACCCCGACCCCGACGGCCCCGAGCCCGACCGCACCGGCGCCGAACGCCGCCGCGCCGAACACCGGCCCGTCGGGCGACCTCTCCGGGCTGACCGAGGAGGAGCGCAGCCGGGCCGACTCCTGCCCGAAGCAGTGACCTCCGTGATCCGACATAGGCCCGCCCCGAGCGGGGCAGCCGGCCGTCAGGGAGCGGTCACCACGTGAGCACCTACGACCTGAGCGACGACACCGGCCGGGCCGGCAGGCGCCGGACGGCCACCGACCGCGCCGCCTCCCGGCGCCGGGCCAACACCACCATCTCCCTCCAGGGCGCGCCGAACCGGCGCAACACCGAGCTGGCCCTGCTGGCCTTCGCCGTCGTGCTGCCGATCCTCGCGTACGCCAACGTGGGCCTCGCGATGGACTCCGCGCTGCCGAGCGGCATGGTCGGCTACGGACTCGGCATGGGCGCACTGGCGCTGGTCGCGCACCTGCTGGTGCGCCGCTTCGCGCCGTACGCGGACCCGCTGATGCTGCCGATCGCCACCCTGCTGAACGGTCTCGGCGTGGTGATGATCTGGCGGCTCGACAAGGCCGGCAAGCTGCTGAGC
Organism: Kitasatospora sp. NPDC059803; assembly: GCF_042732255.1. NCBI lineage: Bacteria > Bacillati > Actinomycetota > Actinomycetes > Kitasatosporales > Streptomycetaceae > Kitasatospora > Kitasatospora sp. NPDC059803. The sequence continues at coordinate 10,978 of NZ_JBHWIJ010000199.1, forward strand.
GCCAACTTCCCGGCGGCCCGCAACCAGCTGATGTGGTCGGCCCTCGGGATCGGGCTGTTCATCGGCGTGATGGTGTTCCTGAAGGACCACCGGGTGCTCCAGCGCTACACCTACATCTCGATGGTGGCGGCGCTGGTCCTGCTCGCCGCGCCGGCCTTCTTCCCGGCCCGGGCGGAGGACTTCGGCGCCAAGATCTGGATCCGGATGGGCGGCTTCTCCATCCAACCCGGCGAGTTCGCCAAGATCATCCTGACGGTGTTCTTCGCCGGCTACCTGATGGTCAAACGCGACGCCCTCGCCCTGGCCAGCCGCCGCTTCATGGGCCTGTACCTGCCGCGCGGGCGCGACCTCGGCCCGATCGTCGTGATCTGGCTGCTCAGCCTGCTGATCCTGGTCTTCGAGAACGACCTCGGCACGTCCTTCCTGTTCTTCGGCCTGTTCGTGGTGATGCTCTACGTGGCCACCGAGCGGACCAGCTGGATCCTGTTCGGCCTGCTGATGTCGATCGGCGGCGCGGTCGCGGTCGCGATGACCACCAGCCACGTCAAGGTCCGCATCGACGCCTGGCTCGACCCGATGGCCGCCTTCGGAGCACACCCGCCGAAGGGCGCCACCGAGCAGATCGGCCAGTCCCTGATGGCGCTCGGCTCCGGCGGGGTAACGGGCTCGGGCCTCGGCCAGGGCCGCTCCTGGCTGATCAACTTCGCCGCGAAGAGCGACTTCATCCTGGGCTCGTTCGGCGAGGAGCTCGGGCTGACCGGCCTGATGGCGATCTTCCTGCTGTACGCCCTGCTGGTGCAGCGCGGACTGCGCACCGCCCTCGCCGCCCGCGACCCGTTCGGCAAGCTGTTCGCCGTCGGGCTCTCGTCGGCGATGGCGCTGCAGGTCTTCGTCGTGGCCGGCGGCGTCACCGGGCTGATCCCGCTCACCGGTATGACCATGCCGTTCCTCGCCCAGGGCGGGTCGTCCGTGGTCGCCAACTGGGCGCTGGTCGCGATCCTGCTGAAGATCAGCGACAGCGCCCGCCGACCCGGGGTCGAAGCGACTCCGGCCACCGAGGGCCAGGGAGGACCCGTCCGATGAACAAGCCGATCCGCCGGGTCTCGATCTTCTGCCTCGTCCTGATCCTGGCCCTGATGGTGCGCACCAACTGGGTGCAGGGCGTCCAGGCCGACGCCTGGGCCACCAACAAGAACAACAAGCGCCAGCAGTACGACCGGTACGCCCACCCGCGCGGCAACATCATCGTCGGCGGCCAGCCGGTCACGAAGTCCGACTTCGTCAACGGCCTGCGCTACAAGTACAAGCGCTCCTGGGTCGACGGCCCGATGTACGCCCCGGTCACCGGCTACTCCTCCCAGGTGTTCGGCTCCAGCCAGCTGGAGAACCTGGAGGACGGCATCCTCTCCGGCACCGACGACCGGCTGTTCTTCCGCAACACCCTGGACATGCTGACCGGCGAGCAGCAGCGCGGCGGCGACGTCGTCACCACGATCAACGCCAAGGCCCAGAAGGCCGCCTGGGACGGCCTCGGGGACAAGAAGGGCGCCGCCGTCGCGATCGACCCGAAGACCGGCGCGATCCTGGCGCTGGTCTCCACCCCGTCCTACGACCCGGGCACCATCGCCGGCAGCGAGAGCGGCGACTCCAAGGCCTGGACGGACCTCAACGCCGACCCCAACAAGCCGATGCTCAACCGGGCGCTGAAGGAGACCTATCCGCCCGGCTCCACGTTCAAGCTGGTCACCGCGACCGCCGCGTTCGAGAACGGCCTGTACCAGAACATCGACGACCAGACCGCGACGCCGGACCCGTACACCCTTCCGGGCACCCAGACGGTGCTCAACAACGAGTCGCCGCTCGAGAAGTGCGGGAACGCCACGGTCAAGTCGGGGATGGACCAGTCCTGTAACACGGTCTACGCCAAGATGGGCGCGGACCTCGGCAAGGACAAGATGCGGGCGCAGGCCGAGAAGTTCGGCTTCAACAGCACCATCGACACCCCGGTCCGTTCCGAGAAGAGCATCTTCCCGAGCAGCGCGAGCCTGGACGGCACCGCGCAGGACTCGATCGGCCAGCACGACACCCGCGCCACCCCGCTGCAGATGGCCATGGTGTCCGCCGCGATCGCCAACAACGGCAGCCTGATGCAGCCGTACCTGGTTGACCAGGAGCGCTCGGCCTCGCTGACCACCATCTCCAAGCACACCGAGAAGCAGTTCTCCCAGCCGATGAGCCCGGCCACCGCGCAGAAGATGCAGGACCTGATGGTCTCGGTGGTGGAGAACGGCACCGGCAAGAGCGCCAAGATCCCCGGCCTCCAGGTCGGCGGCAAGACCGGTACCGCGCAGCACGGCGAGGACAACGCCGGGCTGCCGTTCGCCTGGTTCACCTCGTGGGCCAAGACCACCGACGGCCAGTCGGTGGCGGTCGCGGTCGTGGTCGAGGACGGCTCCAACAACCGCGACGGCATCAGCGGCGGCCGGCTGGCCGCCCCGATCGCCAAGGCGGTGATGCAGGCCGTCCTCGGCAAGTGAGGAGGAGGCCCGGCCGTGAGTGGAAAGTCACGATCGACACCCCCGTCCGGATACCGGTCTGATATCGGCCGACGGCCGACTCCGGTCCGATGCGGTGCGAGCGGTAGCGTATCCGCCAGCAGCGGGTGTGCCCGTTGCCGCCCGCGAGACGGCGCACGGCCCGGCCGGAGAACCGGTCGAGACCCGCTCGGCGTCACCCTGAGCGTGCGGGGACACCTACGTCACAACCTCGCCGGCAGGTGAGGGAGAGGGTCGGAACTATGGAAGAGCCTCGTCGCCTAGGCGGCAGGTACGAGCTCGGCGGCGTCCTCGGACGCGGCGGCATGGCCGAGGTGTACCTCGCCCATGACACCCGGCTCGGCCGTTCCGTCGCAGTGAAGACGCTCCGGGCCGACATGGCCCGGGATCCGTCGTTCCAGGCCCGCTTCCGCCGCGAGGCGCAGTCCGCGGCGTCCCTGAACCACCCCGCGATCGTCGCCGTGTACGACACCGGCGAGGACTACATCGACAACATCTCCATCCCGTACATCGTGATGGAGTACGTCGAGGGGTCCACCCTGCGCGAGCTGCTGCACTCCGGCCGACGGCTGCTGCCCGAGCGCGCGCTGGAGATGACCATCGGCATCCTGCAGGCGCTGGAGTACTCGCACCGCGCCGGCATCGTGCACCGTGACATCAAGCCGGCCAACGTGATGCTGACCCGGCAGGGCAACGTCAAGGTCATGGACTTCGGTATCGCCCGTGCGATGGGCGACGCCGGGATGACCATGACCCAGACCTCGGCCGTCATCGGCACCGCCCAGTACCTCTCCCCCGAGCAGGCCAAGGGCGAGCAGGTCGACGCCCGCTCCGACCTCTACTCCACCGGCTGCCTGCTGTACGAACTGCTGACCGTGCGCCCGCCGTTCGTCGGCGACTCCCCGGTCGCGGTGGCCTACCAGCACGTCCGGGAGGAGGCGCAGCCGCCGTCCGTCTTCGACCCCGAGGTCCGCCCCGAGATCGACGCGATCGTGCTGAAGGCGCTCGCCAAGGAGCGCGACTACCGCTACCAGAGCGCCGACGAGATGCGCGACGACATCGAGCGCTTCCTCGACGGCCTGCCGGTGGCCGCCGCCCAGCAGGCCGCGGCGTACGGCATGGGCGCCGGGTACGGCTACGACCAGAACGGCTACCCGCAGCAGCACGACCCGTACGGCCAGACCAACGTGCTGCCGCAGCAGCCCGGCGGCGGCCCGACCACCGTCCTGCCGCAGGCCGGCGGCCAGCCCGGCTACGGCCCGCAGGGCGGCTACCAGGACGACGGCTACGGCCAGGCCTACGCCGACGGCCCGGCGGGCGGCGGCCACGACGACGGCTACGGCCGGGACGGCGGCCGGCGCGGCGAGCAGCCGCCGAAGAAGAGCAACACCTCCTGGATCGTGCTGGCGGTCGCCGCCGTGCTGGTCCTGGTCGGCACCTTCTTCGTGGCCCAGGCCATGTTCAACGGCAACGGCGGCGGCACCACGGAGACCCCGAAGGTCTCCGTGCCGAACCTGGTCGGCAAGAGCCTGGCGGACGCCAAGACGGCCGCGGCCGCGGCCGGTCCCAAGCTCGTGGTGGCCGAGGGCGACAAGCTCGCCTGCCCGGACGCCAACATCAAGAAGGACCAGGTCTGCACCCAGAACCCGGCCGTCGGCGGCCAGGTCGCGGAGAACAGCACCATCACCGTGCAGCTGTCCTCCGGCCCGGCCAAGGCCCCCCTGCCGAACGTGGTCGGCAAGACCAAGGACCAGGCGACCAAGGCGCTCGGCGACGCCGGCTTCACCAACGTCACCACCGAGTACAAGGACGACGACACCGCTCCGCAGGAGAACGTCACCGCCCAGGACCCGGCGGCGGGCACCGCCGGCGACCCGACCGCCCCGGTCAAGCTGACCGTCTCGCAGGGCAAGTCGAAGGTGACCGTGCCGAACGTGGCCGGCGCGCAGAAGGAGGTGGCGCAGGCCCAGCTGGAGGGCCTGGGCTTCCAGGTCGACACCTCGAAGACGGTGCAGACCACCGACCAGAGCAAGGCGAACACCGTCGCCGCGCAGTCGGTCCAGGCCAACACCAAGGTCCCGGCCAACACGAAGATCACGCTGACGATCTTCAAGATGCAGGACAAGCCCCAGGTCCCGCCGCTGCAGAACGTCAAGCTGTCGGACGCCATCTCGCAGCTGGGCAAGGTCGGGCTGCTCTACACGGTGGTGTCCGGTCCGTCGGACCCGAACGCCATCGTCGTGAGCACCAACCCGCCCGCCGGCACCCAGCTGGACCCGAACACCCAGGTGATGCTCATCACGAAGCCGGCCGATCCGCCCAAAGGGGGTGACCCCCTCTCCCCCTCACCCTCCAACACCAAAGGGGGGAGCAACAACTAAGCCCTGGTTCCCCTGGATCTGAGGCTTGGTGGGAGTTGTCCGGCCGTTCCCCCCCCGGGGCCGCCCGCCCCGGGGGGGGGGGGCCCGGCCGGGCAGTTTGGGGGGGTCGGTGGCCCCCCGCGCCCGCATCGCGGCCTCCCCCGCGGTGCCGTCG
>NZ_JBHWIJ010000200.1:0-16052 GCF_042732255.1 Kitasatospora sp. NPDC059803
CCCGGGTGGGCCGCCCGGCCGCCCGGGTGACCGGGGTAGCCCTGGGCCTGCGGCGGCGCCGGGTACTCGCCGTACCCCGGCGCCGGGTGCGCCTGCTGCAGAGGAGCCTGCGGCCGGGGCTGCGGCGCCGGGCGGTAGGGCTGGAACTGCTGGTCGGACGGGCCCCAGTAGCCAGGGGCGTCAGGGGCGTCGTTCATCAGACTTCGAGCAGCTCGGCTTCCTTGTGCTTCAGCAGCTCGTCGACGGCGGCCACGTACTTGGCCGTGGTGTCGTCGAGCTCCTTCTCGGCGCGGCGGCCGTCGTCCTCGCCGACCTCGCCGTCCTTGACCAGCTTGTCGATGGCGTCCTTGGCCTTGCGGCGCACCGCGCGGATCGAGACCTTCGCGTCCTCGCCCTTGCCCCGGGCCACCTTGATGAACTCCCGGCGGCGCTCCTCGGTCAGCTCGGGCAGCACCACCCGGATGAGGGAGCCGTCGTTGGACGGGTTGACGCCCAGGTCGGAGTCGCGGATCGCCTGCTCGATCGCCTTCAGCGCGGTCTTGTCGAACGGCGAGACGACCGCCATCCGGGGCTCCGGCACCGAGAACGAGGCCAGCTGGTTGATCGGCGTCACGGTGCCGTAGTACTCGGCGACGATCTTGGCGAACATCGCCGGGTGGGCACGGCCGGTGCGGATGGCGGCGAAGTCGTCCTTGGCGACGGCGACGGCCTTCTCCATCTTCTCCTCGGCTTCGAGGAGGGTCTCTTCGATCACTGTGATCTCCCTGTCCGGTTCATCTGCGATTGTCCCGACCGGTGTCGGCGTCGAGGCCGGTCACGGCGACGGCGCCGTCCCGTACGGCTGATTGCTGCTCAGGCCCGGACAGAATCCTGGCTGATGAGTGTGCCGATCTTCTCACTCTTCACCGCGCGCGCGATATTGCCCTCCGCCAGCAGCTCGAAGACCAGCATCGGGAGGTTGTTGTCCTTGCACAGCGTGATCGCGGTGAGGTCGGCGACCTTGAGGTCGCGCGTGATGACCTCGGAGTACTCCAGCGCGTCGAACTTCACCGCGTCCGGGTTGGTCCGGGGGTCCGAGTCGTAGACGCCGTCCACGCCGTTCTTGCCCATCAGCAGGACGTCGGCGTGGATCTCCAGGGCCCGCTGGACGGCGGTGGTGTCGGTCGAGAAGTACGGCATGCCCATACCGGCGCCGAAGATCACCACACGGCCCTTCTCCAGGTGCCGGACGGCCCGCAGCGGCAGGTACGGTTCGGCGACCTGGCCCATGGTGATCGCGGTCTGGACCCGGGTCTCGATGCCTTCCTTGACCAGGAAGTCCTGCAGCGCCAGGCAGTTCATCACGGTGCCGAGCATGCCCATGTAGTCGGAGCGCGCCCGGTCCATGCCGCGGACCTGCAGCTCGGCGCCCCGGAAGAAGTTGCCGCCGCCGATGACCACCGCGACCTCGGTACCGGCACGGACGACGGTGGCGATCTCCCGGGCGATCGCGTGCACGACGTCCGGGTCGACGCCGAGTCCGCCACCACCGGCAAAGGCTTCACCGGACAGCTTGAGCAGCACCCGGCGGCGCGAGCCGGCCTTGGGGTCCTGCGCGGTCTCCTGCGTCTCCTGCATGGACTTCTCCTTTTTGCACCTACTGGCTCACAGGCGCGGGTGTGCGGATGCCCGGCCTGCGCGTACGCGAGAGGAGGCCACTGCCGCGGGAACCGGTTCGGTGTCCTGCACGGCAATGGCCTCCTCGTCGTTCATGGTGCCGACGCGGCCCGCCCGTGGACGGTTGGCACTGGGTGAGCCCGTTCGGCGTTCCGCCCGCCCTGGTCAACGGGCGGGGGCGGTTCCCAGCGTAAGGGTGCCGGGGACCAGGTGGAACGTGGCTCAGGCGCCGACGCGGAAGCGGGCGAAGCGCTTGAGGGCGACGCCGTTCTCCTCGAGGACCTTGGCGACGGTCTTCTTGTTGTCCTTCGCGAAGGCCTGCTCCAGGACGGAGTTCTCCTTGACGAAGCCGGTGACGCGACCCTCGACGATCTTCGGCAGGGCAGCCTCGGGCTTGCCCTCCTCACGCGCGGTGGCCTCGGCGACGCGGCGCTCGTTCTCGAGGTCCTCGGCCGGGATCTCCTCGCGGGACAGGAACTTCGGCGCGAACGCGGCGATGTGCTGCGCGACGTCCTTCGCGACCTCGGCGTTCTCCTTGTCCAGCTCGACCAGGACGCCGACGGCCGGCGGCAGGTCGGGGCTGGTCTTGTGCAGGTAGACCGCGACGAAGCCGTCACCGTCGAACTGGGCGAAGCGACGGAAGACGATCTTCTCGCCCAGGGTCGCGTTGGCCTCGTCGACGAACTGCTGGACGGTCTTGCCGGCCTCGATCTCGGACGCCAGGGCGGCATCCAGGTCGGCCGGGGCGGTCTTGGCCACGTGAGCCGCGATCGCGTCGGCGACCTTGACGAAGTTGTCACCCTTGGCGACGAAGTCGGTCTCGCAGTTCAGCTCGACCAGAACGCCGGACTTCTTGTCCTCGGCGATCAGCGCGGCGACGGCGCCGTTGGAGGCGTCACGGCCCTCGCGCTTGGCAACGCCCTTCTGGCCCTTGATGCGCAGGAGCTCGACGGCCTTCTCGACGTTGCCCTCGGCCTCGTCCAGGGCCTTCTTGCAGTCCATCATGCCGGCGCCGGTGAGCTCACGGAGCTTCTTGACGTCCGCGGCGGTGAAGTTCGCCATGGTGTGAATCTCTTCTCGCGTCTCGCGTGTCTGCGTGGGGAGACGCCGGGACCGATGATTCGGTCCCGGCGCGGGAGAGAGGGGCACCTACCGGTGTCGTACCGGCGGGTGCCCCTCACCCTTGGTACGTCAGGCCTGCTCGGCCGGCGCCTCGGTGGCCTCAGCCTCGACGGCGGGGGCCTCAGCGGCCGGAGCCTCGGCGGCGGCGGGGGCCTCCTCGGCCTTCTTCTCGCCCTCGATGAGGTCCTTCTCCCAGTCGGCCAGCGGCTGGTCGGCGCCCGGCTCGGCCTTGACGTCGCCCTTGGCGACACCGGCGCGGGACTTCAGACCCTCGGCCACGGCGTCGGCGATCACGCGGGTCAGCAGGGTGACGGAGCGGATCGCGTCGTCGTTGCCCGGGATCTTGTAGTCGACCTCGTCGGGGTCACAGTTGGTGTCGAGGATGGCGACGACCGGGATGTTGAGCTTCCGGGCCTCGCCGACCGCGATGTGCTCCTTCTTGGTGTCCACGATCCACACGGCGCTGGGAACGCGCTGCATGTCGCGGATACCGCCGAGGGTCTTCTCCAGCTTGTCGTGCTCGCGCTGGAGGACCAGGAGCTCCTTCTTGGTGAGGCCGGAACCGGCCACGTCCGAGAAGTCCAGCTCGCCGAGCTCCTTCAGGCGCTGCAGGCGCTTGTAGACGGTCGAGAAGTTGGTCAGCATGCCGCCGAGCCAGCGCTGGTTCACGTAGGGCATGCCCACGCGGGTGGCCTGCTCGGCGATGGCCTCCTGGGCCTGCTTCTTCGTGCCAACGAAGAGGACGCTGCCGCCGTGGGCAACGGTCTCCTTGATGAACTCGAAGGCGCGGTCGATGTAGTTCAGCGACTGCAGGAGGTCGATGATGTAGATGCCGTTGCGCTCCGTGATGATGAAGCGCTTCATCTTCGGGTTCCAACGGCGGGTCTGGTGACCGAAGTGGACGCCGCTCTCCAGCAGCTCCCGCATCGTGACGACGGCCATAGCCGTGCTCCTCAGGTGTTACGGCCCGGCGGTCGCGCAACGGACGGCGGGTTCGCGCGGTGGCGCTCCCCGCTCGCGCGGTGCGTCCGGCCGGGTCAGGCTCGGTTTGTCCGTGGCAGCCAGGTGACAGCCACGCCTGACGCCCCGAACGTGCCGAGCCGCTTGAACCCGCACGGTCCGGGGACCAGGCGGGCTCGGCGGACCGAGCGGCACTCGCACCTGGCGGGGGCAGCGGCCGGGCCGCGTCCGTCCACCGGTGGCGGGGCGTGCGAAGTCGACCCGGCGGACCGGGTCGCGTGTGAAGTGTACGGGAAGCGCCGCGGAGCGGGCGACTCCGCGACTGGCGGAGGCCCTGGACGGGCGGGTCCGCGCTGGCGGGAGCTGGGCGGAGGCCGGGCCGAGGCGGGGCGGGGGCGGGGCGGAGGCGGGGCGGCCGGGCCTTGGGAGTGCTGCTGCTGCGGTGCTTGTACACCGGATGGCGGCATCCGTACACCCGCTGGAGGGACGGGATCAGGCCACGAGGGCGGTTTGTCCACAGGAGTCCGGAAGTGGGTGGCGCCGGGGCGGCCGCGCAGCAAGCCTCGGGGCATGACCGCTCGCGCCGAATGCCCGGTTCCGCCCGCCATCGGTCCGGCCTGCTCGGGGCCGGGCCGGTTGAGCCTTGACCGATTGGGGCCGGGCCGGTTGGGGCCGGGCTCGTTTGGTGTGCTGCGGGGGCTGGTCGCCGTGCTGGCCGCGCTGGTGCTGCTGGTCTCGGGCGGTGCGGGGCGGGGCGCCGCTCTCAGCGGGGGCGGCGGAGGTGATGGCGGGGGCGGCGAGACCGGCCGGACCGGTTCGGGCGGTGCGCGGGCCTGGCCGGTGGGCGGGCCCGGCGGGGTGCTCCGGCGGTTCGAGCCACCGGCCACGCCATGGGCCACCGGACACCGGGGAGTGGACCTCGCCGCCGCGCCCGGGGCGGAGGTGCGGGCGGCTGCCGCCGGGGTGGTCACGTTCTCCGGGCTGGTGGCGGGGCGCCCGGTGGTGACCGTCACCCACCCCGGCTCGGGGTCACCCCCCTTGCGGACCACCTACCTGCCCGTCGCCGGCACCGCCCCGGTCGGCACCGAGGTACCCGCCGGACAGGTGATCGGACGGCTCGCCCCCGACGGACGGCACTGCCCAGCGCGGGACTGCCTGCACTGGGGGCTGCTGCGCGGCGGGCGCTACCTCGACCCGCTGGCCCTGTTCGGCGCGGGAGCGGCGCGGCTGCTGCCGCTGGGCGGCGCCGGGCGCACCTGATGAATCAGATGAACCGAACGAACCAAACGAACCGGGCCGGACGGCGGCTCAGGCCCGGTCGAGGCCGTGCAGGGCCATGGCCACGGCGGCGTCCGCGATCAGTTCGGGGCGCTCGGCCGCGCACCCGGCACGCTCCCCCGCGGCCACTTGCTCGGCCCGGCGCACGGCCGCCTCCACGACCCCTTGGAGCAACGCCGCAGCGAGCCGGGGCTGCGCGTGACCGAGATCCTCCAGTGCCCGGACGACCAGGCCGACCAGCTTGCCGTGCGCCGCCCGGATGCGCTCGCGCGCGGCCTCGTCGAGTTCGAGCGCGGAGATCGCCACCACCGCCCGGTGGCGCGGGTCTGCGGCCAACGCCAGCTGGCCACGGACATACGCCTCGATCCGGTCGGCCGCGCTGTCGCAGCTCTCCATCCCGGCCTCGATCTCGGCCGCCCAGAGCGGGAAGTCCACCTCGCAGAGCGCCTCGACCACGGCGGCCCGGGAGCGGAAGTACTCGTAGACCGAGGAGCGCGCCAGGGAGGTGCGCGCAGCGAGCGCGGGGAAGGTCAGCGCCTCCATGCCGCCCTCCGTGAGCAGGGTGCGGGCAGCGTCAAGGAGGGCTGCACGCTGCAGCTGGCGATGCTCGGCCACCGTGGCCGCTCGGATCTTCGGCACGCTCCCACTGTACGGAGCCCTACCTGCGGCCGGTACGGCGCCGCGCATTTGAGCGGGGAGCGAGAGCGCGCAGGCGCGCGGCGAGGCGTGCGAGCGGGCGCGCAACCCGGGGATCCGGCCCGGAGTAACGGCCCAGGGTTACAGCCGGGCAGGTGCGGCCGGGCAGGCGCGGACCGGCAACGTGGCCGGGGTCGCGACCCGGAGGTCGGCCGGAACGGGACGGTCCCGGACCGCGCTACCGGATGTCCGACAGCTTGGCGCGCAGCTGGAGGACGGACTTGGTGTGGATCTGGCTCACCCGGCTCTCCGTCACCCCCAGCACCTGGCCGATCTCGGCGAGGGTGAGGCCCTCGTAGTAGTAGAGCGTCACCACGGTCTTCTCCCGCTCGGGGAGGGTGTTGACCGCCTGGGCCAGCAGCCTGCGCAGCTCGCGGTCCTCGGCCACCTCAACCGGGTTGTCGGCACCGTGGTCCACCAGGGTGTCCATCAGGCTCAGCCGGTCGCCGCCCTCCCCCACCGGGTGCAGCAGTTCGTCCAGGGCCACCACGTTGGCCAGGGACAGCTGGCTGAAGATCGCGTGCAGATCCTCGATCGCGATACCCATCTCGGCCGCGACCTCGGGATCGTGCGGCGTACGGCGCAGCCGGGCCTCCAGCGTCGCGTACGTCCGCTCGACGGCCTTCGCCTTCTGCCGCACCGAGCGCGGGATCCAGTCCAGGGCACGCAGTTCGTCGATGATCGCGCCGCGGATCCGGCTGATCGCATAGGTCTCGAACTTGATGGCGCGGTCGATGTCGAACTTCTCGATCGCATCGATCAGCCCGAAGACCCCCGAGGAGACGAAGTCGGCCTGCTCGACGTTGGAGGGCAGGCCGACCCCGACCCGCCCCGCCACGTACTTGACGAGCGGCGAGTAGTGCAGGATCAGCTGCTCGCGCAGCCGCTGGTCGCCGGTCTCCTTGTAGGAGCGCCAGAGCTCTTCGAGCGCGGTGCGCCCCTGGGCTCCGGGGCCTGGACCGCCCGGCCCCGGTCCCTGCTCCGGGCCGGGCGGGGGGGTGCCGTCCGGCGGCAGGGCACCGGCAGCGATCGGGCGGGCTGCGCCGTCGCCGGTGGCGGCGCCGACCGCGTCGGCGGGCTGGCCCGGCACCGCCGTCGGCCGGCCGCCCTGGCGCGACAGGCCCCCCATTGTCCCCGTCGCCTTGGGCGGGAACTCAGTCACGGGGCGCCGCTCGGTCCGCGGCCCTCCCGAGGACCGGGCGCCACCGGTCACTCTGTGTCCGGGAATGTGTGTGGGCATGCGTTGGTCTGCGCCGTTCTGCCGAGTCATGTGCTGATAGGGAAGGCATGTGGAGCGTAGCGTGACCGACTCGCTGCAATGCGCTACCGCCACTCGGTCGTCCCCCGATCCGGTGGCGTTCGCGTCACCGGATCCGGGCACGCGAACGGACGAACCGGATCAGCAGGTCAACCGGGCGATTCCGACACTCCCTCCCCACGCCCCCTCCCCACGACACGGATGTGCGCTTCGTCCCGACCGTCACCTCCTCCGCACCAGGCGCCAGTGCGCGCCGTGCCGCTCGACGTAACCGAGCGAGCCCAACTCGTAGAGCCGCTGCAGCACTTCGTCCGGCGGGAGTCCGGACTGCCGGGCCAACCGCTCGATCGGCGCGCCCTCCGCCGTCGCCGGGACGGCCTCCAGCACCCGGGCCACCGCCGGCTCCAGCAGATCCCGGGGCAAGACCGGGCCGCTGCGCTGCGGCGCCAGGTCGTCCCCGATCGCCCCGATCAGTTCGGCGATCTCGGCGGAGTCGGTGACCAGCGTGGCGCCGCCGCTGCGGATCAGGGCGTGCACCCCGGCCGAGAGTTCCGAGGTCACCGGGCCGGCGACGCCCATGGTGTGGCGGTTGAGGTCCCGCGCCCGTCTGGCCGTGCTCAGCGCGCCGCTGCGCATCGCCGCCTCGACCACCACCGTGCCCCGGGTGAGCGCCGCGATGACCCGGTTGCGGAGCACGAAGCGGAAGCGGTTCGGGTGTTCCCCGGGTGGGAGTTCGCTGACCAGCAGTCCCTGAGCGCCGATCCGCCGGATCAGTTCGGCGTTCCCTTTCGGGTAGGCCACGTCGACCCCACAGGCGAGCACCGCGATCGTCATCCCGCCGACGGAGAGCGCCCCTCGGTGGGCGGCCGCGTCGATCCCGTAGGCGGCTCCGGACACCACGACCCAACCTCGCTCGGCCAGTTGGGCCGACAGCTCCCCCGCGACGTGGGCGCCGTAGGCCGTGCAGGCTCGGGAGCCGACCATCGCCACCGAGCGGAGCGCGAGCAGCCGCAGCGAACCCGTGCCGGTCGTCCAGAGCCCGATCGGGCGCCCGTCGCCCAGATCGTCCAGTTGGCTGGGCCATTCCGTGTCCCCCGGAATGATGAAGCGTCCACCGACGGCTCGTACCCGTTCCAGGTCCTCGGCCGGGTCCAGACCGGGGAGTCTCGCCTGGTAGCCGGCCAGCCGGGGCCCGTCCAGCCCGGGGTGTGCGGGCACCGTCCCGTCACGGATCGCCCGGACGGCGTCGACTGCGGAGAGCTGACCGAGCCACCGGCCGACCACCGCGTCCCCGGGCTCGCTCAGCCGGCTGAGCACGGCGCGGGCGAGGCGCTCCGGATCGGGACCGGACTCGGACTCTGCCCGGCCGGGCGGCTGAAGGTGCGTCATCATCGGGTTCATGCCTCACCGCCCTCGTCCGCCCGATGCTGGTCGCGCTTCCCGGACCGCTTGGCGGAGCCGGACCGGGTGGATCGGCCAAGGGCATCGGGGCGGTCCGGCGGACCAGGGCTCTCCGGGTCAGGACAATCGGGACGATCGGGCTTCTCGAACCGGCCCGACCGGCTCTGCCCTTCGGGCGGCTCGTCGACCGGGCCGACGCGCTGGGCCGGGATGCCACCGAGTCGGCCGTAGACCCGCTCGGCCAGCGGCAGCCCCTGCTCGACGCCAGTGCGCAGGACCAGTGCGGTGCGAACGTCCCGCTGGTCCGGCCGGTCACGACCGGCGAGGTCGGCGACCGTCCAGGCGACCCGGAGCACCCGGTCCAGGCCCCGGGCGGTCAGCAGCCCGCGCTCCAACTGGCGGGCGACATCGTTCAGTGCGCCGGGGGCGAGCTGCCAGCGGGTCCGCAGCTCGTGGCCCGGGACTTCCGCGTTGGTCCGCCACGGGGTGGTCGCCAGCCGGGCCGCTGCCCGTTCCCGCGCGGCCAGCACCCGGGCCGCGACGGTCTCGGTGCTCTCCGCCGTGATGTCCCGCTCCATGAGTTCGATCCTCGTCACCGGGGCGACCTGGACCTGGAGGTCGACCCGGTCCAGCAGCGGCCCGGAGAGCCGCCCCTGGTAACGACTGACCATCGCAGGGGTGCACTCGCACCCCTCACCCCGTCGTGAATGGCGGCCGCACGGGCAGGGGTTGGCGGCCAGGCAGAGCAGGAACCTGGCCGGAAGCCGGAGCGAGCCGGCCGAGCGGGCGATCACCACCTCGCCCGACTCCAGCGGCTGGCGCAGCGAGTCGAGCACCCGGACCGGAAACTCCGGCGCCTCGTCCAGGAACAGCACGCCCCGGTGGGCCAGCGAGACCGCCCCCGGTCTCGGCAGGCCGCTGCCGCCGCCGACGATCGCCGGCATCGTCGTGGAGTGGTGCGGGGCGCAGTACGGCGCCGTGTCGATGAGCGGGCGCCCGACCGGGAGCAGCCCGGCCACCGAGTGCACGGCGGTGACCTCCAGAGCCTCCTTCTGGGTCAGTGGCGGGAGCAGCGAGGGCAGCCGCTCCGCCAGCATCGTCTTGCCCGCGCCCGGTGGGCCCTTGAGGTACAGGTGGTGACCGCCGGCAGCGGCGATCTCCAGGGCGCGCCGGGCCTCGTACTGTCCGGCCACGTCGGCCAGATCGAGGCGCGCCGCCTTGTCGTCGACCAGCCCTCGGACGCCGGCGCTGGGCAGCATCAGGCCGGCCATCAGCGGATCCGGCCGGCCGGCGATCGGGTCGGGCGGCTCCTCCGGCGCGGGCGCGCCGGTCAGGACCGCGACCAGCTGCCGCAGGCTGCGGACGCCGATCACGGTCACGCCCGGGACGAGCGAGGCCTCGGGCGCGGTCTGCTCCGCGACCACGACCCGCTGGTATCCCGCGTCGGCCGCGGCCAGCACCGACGGCAGCACCCCGCGGACCGGCCGCACCCGGCCGTCCAGCCCCAGTTCGCCGATGATCAGCAGCTCGGCGATGGAGGAGGGGTCGAGCCGTTCGGCCGCGGCCAGGACGGCGCAGGCCACCGCGAGGTCGAAGCCACTGCCGCTCTTGGGCACCGAGGCCGGGCTGAGCCCGACGGTCAGCTTGCGCTGCGGCCAGGCCTCACCGCTGTTGACCACGGCCGCGCGCACCCGGTCTCGGGCCTCGGACAGCGCCTTGTCGGGCAGGCCGACCAGGGTGAACGCCGCCACCCCTGGCTCCAGATCGGCCTGGACCTCGACGATCACTCCGTCGACGCCGACCAGCGCGACGGAACAGGTACGGGCGAAGGCCATCTCAGACCACCCCCCGCAGGTGGTCGACCAGGGCCGCACCCCGGGCCCGGTTGACCACGGCCACCAGGTCGATCCGCACGCCCCCGGGCGGAGCGGGCGGCCAGTGCGGGTCCGTGGGCCCGGGGTCGTACCCGGGACCGGCCAGCCGTGCGAAGTGGCCGGGCCAGCGCTCGGCCATCCAGCGCTCCGCCAGGCGTTGCAACCGGGCGGCCTTGGCCTGGCCGATGGCCTCGCTGGGTTGTTGGAAGCCCCGCTCGGAGCGGGTCTTCACCTCGCAGACCGCCACGGTGTCGCCGTCGAGGGCGACGATGTCCAACTCGCCCTCGACACAGCGCCAGTTGCGGTCCAGGATGCGGAGCCCGGCCTCCGTGAGACGGCGGGCGGCGACCCGCTCGCCGTAGCGGCCGAGCCCGTTGTTGGTACTGCGACCGCCGGTACTGCGACCCGGGCCCGGCCCGGTGCCGTCCTTCGTGCCGTCCCGCACGGCTCCGGCCGCTGTGGCCGCTGAGGCCTGGTCCAGTACGGCCGCACCCGGTACGGCCTGGTCCTGCGTGATCGTGTTCTGCACGGTGACCACCTCCGACGTGGAGGTTGCACCGTCGCGCACGGCGAGGCCGGGAATTTCCGTTTCCCTGTGGATAACTCGGGCCTGTGGATAACTTCTGTCACCCGCAGGAGTGAGACGCCCCGATCGCGCGAAATTCCGCTGGACAACGCGGGTCCGAGCGGTCCAACGTCAGTTCCCGAAGCCGGACTCGTCCGAGGGCAGCTCCAGATCGCTCTTCGCGAGTTCCTCGATGTTCACGTCCTTGAAGGTCAGCACCCGGACCTTACGGACGAACCGGGCCGGCCGGTACATGTCCCAGACCCACGCATCCGCCATCGACACCTCGAAGAAGACCTCGCCCTGCACCGAGTGCACCTGCAACTCGTAGTCATTGGTGAGGTAGAACCGTCGCTCGGTCTCGATCACGTACTTGAACAGGCCGACGACGTCCCGGTACTCCCGGTAGAGCTTGAGCTCCATCTCGGTCTCGTACTTCTCGAGATCTTCGGCACTCATCCAGGCGTCCCCTCAACTTGTCACGTCCACCCATTGTGGACCACCGCACCCACGCTCAGAGCCGTACCGGGGCGACCGGCGGGCCCTCGGCCAGCAGTCGCTCCAGGAAGTCCGCCAATCCGACCGGGTAGACCGTCTCGGCGGTCCCCCTCAGCTCCTCGACCGTCCACCAGCGCGCCGCGAGCAGTTGGGCGTGTTCCTCCTCGCCCATCCCCGAGTGGTCGAGACCCGTCTCCGTGGTCCGGGCCAGATGGAACCACTGATCCTGCTCGTAACGCCGTCCCTGAAAGGAGAACGACACCGTGCCGTACGCCACCAAGGGCCCCAGGTCCACACCCCGCAGGCCGGTCTCCTCCGCGAGTTCCCGCGCGGCGGCCTCCCGCACGTCCTCCCCGGGCTCCAAGCCGCCACCGGGCGTGAACCACCACGCCTCCCCCGGCGTCGCCGGGTCGGAGCCCAGGAAGAGAAGGATGCGGTCCTGCCCGTCCAGCAGCAGGATCCGCGCCGCCCTGCGCCGTTGTGCCGTCATGGCAGCGCTCCACGCTCCTTCCGTTCGCGTCGGTGGCGCTACCGATCCTGCCACCCGGCGCCGCCGTCCGGGGCGATGTTCGGCAGAGCGGCCCGGGCCGCGACGACCGCGATCAGGAGCTGCGCCCCCGGCTGAGCCGGCGGGCCAGGCCCGCCACCCCGCCCACCGCCGAAGTCACGAGGATCAGCGCCGCGCCCGCAACGGTCGCGAAGGCGGCCGGTTGCAGCGGCCCGGGCGCACCGGCCTTCGGTCCGGGAAGCCCGTCGAAGGCCGCGGTCCGGCCGAGGTCCCCCGTCCTGCCGAACGGCATCAGGGTGGCCTCGACCCTGGCCTCCACCGCGCCGGCCGGGACGGTCCCGCCGTCGACCTCCAGGTGGGTGCGGGAGTCGAGCGAGCCCAGCCGGTTGTCGCCGAGCAGGAACAGCCGCCCCGGCGGCACCGTGACGCTGAACGAGGAGCCTTGCGGGCCCTGCGCCGCGAGGTACGGCTCCTCCACCACCTGTCCGTCGACCGTCAGCCGGTGGTCGTTGCCGGTGGCCGCGACGGTGTCCCCGCCGACCGCGACCACGCGCTTGACCATGAGCTCGCCACCCCAGTCCTGGTCCCGGAAGACCACCACGTCCCCCCGGCCGACGGCCCCGCCGCCGATCTTCCGGGCGAGCACGGTGTCCCCGATCCGAAGCGTGGGGGACATCGAGGCGGTCGGGATGCTGTACGGCCGGTAGTCGATCGCGATCAAGGCGAAGCCGCCGATCATCAGCACCAGCCCGAGCGCGAGCGCGACGCCCTGCAGCACCGCCGCGGGCCGGCGGCCCGGACGGGCGGGCGAAGCCGGGTGGTCGGCCGTCTGCTCAACGACACCGCTCATCGAAACCGTCCACCTCTGGCCGACCGGAGAACACCAATGGCACGCCGGGGGCACCGGCAGAAAAGCCGACGGGCCGTGGCACGTCCGAGCAGATTACTCGTCGGTACCACGGCCCGCGCAAGGGCTGAGGAGAACCCGGTGGAGCTCAGGAGTCCTTCCGGCCGTCCCTCCGCTCCCGCACCCGACGCACCAGCGGAAGCAGCGCGACCGCGCCCACCGCGCCGGCCACGGGAGGCGCCAGAGGCGCGGCCGCCGCCAGGCCCTTCTGGTCGAAGGTGTTCGGCACCGAGAGCGTCGACCAGTGACCGACCGGCCAGGCCACGACGAAGGCCCGCCCGATCACGTTGCCCACCGGAACGGTGCCGCCACCCGGCTGGTCCATGTGGAAGCGGGAGTCCAGCGAGTCGGCGCGATGGTCGCCCATCACCCAGATCCGGCCGTTGGGCACCTTCACCGGGTCGAACGGGTGGTCACCGCAGGGGGTGTTGCCCTGGTAGACGTACGGCTCGTTGAGCGCGACGCCGTTGACCTTCACCGGCCCGGTGCCCTGGCACTCGACGGTGTCCCCGCCGACCGCGATGACCCGCTTGATCAGGTCCTTCTCGTTGGCCGACGGCATCAGACCGACGAAGCTGAGCACGTCCTGGACGCCCCGGACGAAGGAGTTGCTGCTCTGGGGGGTCGGCTCGTCGTTCAGCCAGCCGCCCGGGTCGTGGAACACCACGACCTCACCACGCTCGGGCTCCGCGCCGAACCAGGGGGTCAGCTTGTCCACCAGGACACGGTCACCGACCTGCAACGTGTTCTGCATCGACTCCGACGGAATGGAGAAGGCCTGGACGAAGAAGGTCTTGATCACTAGCGCCAGGACCAGCGCGATGCCGACCAGGATCGGCAGTTCCTTCCAGAAGGAACGCTGCTTGCGCTGCTTGCCGGGGGCCTGCGACTCCGACTGGTCCGCCGACTCGGCGTCGGGCCGGTGGGACTCCGAAGAGCCCCCGGTGGGGCCCTCCGTCCCGTCGCCATGCTCGTCGGCGGTCTGGGCCGCCGCGTCCTCGACCGAGGCCGAGGACGCACCGGACTCAGCGGACCGGGCCGCTCGACCGCCAGAGCCCTCGGGCTCGCCGGCACCTGAGCGGGCGCCGATCACCACATCCCCCACAACGTCTCCTCCCTGCTGTGCGGACGCCCGAGCGCCCGCGCTCACAGTGCCGCACAGCGGGCACCACGCTCACCACGACCATGGACGCTTCGGGACTGCCCATCACGGGCTCCCCTGACACCAGCACAGCCTCGACGCACGACCGGGACCTCCCGGCCGCACCTGCACTTCTCTATCACTCCAAGGCATCCGGCTCGCGGTCCCACGCGCGCGGCCCGGCCGCGAGACGCCCGGCCCGGCTCACTCGGGCGGCCGCCCTGACCGGCGAACGACGGCCGGAAAGATGCCCAACACACCCATAACGAGCGGAGGTTCCATCGGAACCGGCCCAACGCCCACGGATTCCGGCGCAGTTCCGCGCGCCTGCGGAGCCCGCGCCAACGAGGAGAGTGAACTCGGCACGTCAAGTTGATGGAGGCGGTCCAGCGGCCAGGCGTTCATGAAGGCCCGGCCGACCACACCGCTCAGCGGGATGGTCCCCTGCCCCGGGTTCCCCATGTGGAAGCGGGAGTCGGCGGACACGTCCCGGTGGTCGCCCATGACCCAGAGCCGACCCTGCGGCACCTGCACCTTGAAGGGCTGCCGGGACGGCGGGTTGGCGGGCGCGAGGTACGGCTCGTCCACCGGCGTGCCGTTGACGCTCAACCGCCCCTTCGCGTCGCAACACTCCACGGTGTCCCCGCCGACGCCGATGACCCGTTTGATCAAGTCCTGCTCGCTGTCCGACGGCAGCAGCCCGACGAAGGTGAGGACCTGCTTGGCCGCCCCCAGCACCGGACCGTCGTCGGACGGCTTGTGGTCGCTCTCCAGCCAGCCGCCCGGATCCTTGAACACCACCACGTCGCCGCGCTGCGGCTCGCTGCCGAACCAGGGGGTCAGCTTGTCCACCAGCACCCGGTCCCCCACCTGGATGGTCTGCTCCATCGAGCCGGAGGGGATCACGAACACCTGGAGCAGGAAGGTCTTCATCACCAGCGCGACCAGCAGCGCCACCACGATGATCAGCGGGAACTCCCGCAGCAGCGACCGCTTGCGCCGCCGGGCCGCGCGTCGGGCGCTGCGGCGGCGATCGGCCCGGCCCCGGACGGGCAGCACCACGGCCGGGCCCGCACCCCCGGGGGAGGCGCCTCCTGGCCCGGCACCGTCAGATCCGGCACTCACGGATCCGGCACCCGCCGATCCGGCACCCGCGGATCCGGCACCTGCTGATCCGGCGCCGACCGGTCCGCCGGCATCCGGATCCGGGCCCGGGCGGTCCGCCAGCCGGTCCCTGCCTCTGCTACCCCTGCTCCCCATGACCGCCCGTTCCCGCAGTCGCGGCGAAGGCCGCGGGCCGGTCAAGGCCGGTCAAGCGCGAGAACGGGTAGACCACCCAGTCCGCCCGGCCGATCACCCTGCTCTCGGGCACGAAGCCGCCGCCGGGCTCGCCGAGGTGGTCGCGCGAGTCACGGGAGGCGCTGCGGTGGTCCCCCATCACCCAGAGCTTGCCGGTCGGCACCACCACGTCGAAGGCCACGCTCGACGGCTGGTCCCCCGGGGCCAGGTAGGAGGACTCGTCGATCGGCACCCCGTTGACGGTGATCGGCCTGCCCGGGCCGGTGCTGGTCACCCGGTCCCCGCCGACGCCGATCACCCGTTTGACGTAGACCGTATTCCCAGCCGGGGCCAGCCCGAGGTCCCGGCCGAGCGAGCTCAGCCCGTCCCGGAAGCCGGTCGGCCCGCCCGACTCCGGAAGGAAGGAGCCCGTCCCGTCGAAGACCACGACGTCGCCCCGCTGGGGGTGGCCGCCGAAGGCGTAGGCGAGCTGGTTCGCGATCAGCCGGTCGCCCGGACGCAGGGTCTCCTCCATCGACCCGGACGGCACCGAGAACGGGCGCGCGACGAAGGCGTTCACCAGCAGCAGGGCCAGCAGGCAGATCCCCACGAGCAGCAACAGGTCCCGCGAGCGCGAGTGGCCCGGCTCCTCATCCCCCGGTCCGCTCTCATCCCCCCGTGCGCTCTCACCCTCTGGCGCGTTCTCACCCTCTGGCGCGTTCTCGTCCTCGGACGCGACCTCGCCCTCCGGCGCACCCCCGGCGTCCGCCCGCGGATCCCCACCGGGGCCGGATCCCTCCCCGCCGGGCCCCGGGCCGACCCCGGAAACGAGCCCCCGCGGGGGGGCGCCGCGCCGGCCCCGCGCGCGCGCGGGGGGGGCGGGGGCGGCGCGGGGGCGGGCGCCCCCCCC
>NZ_JBHWIJ010000201.1:0-5309 GCF_042732255.1 Kitasatospora sp. NPDC059803
CACACGGGGGGGGCCCCCCGGAGCCCGTGCTCCGGGGACCGCCGCCGTCAGCCGCCGTTTGCTAGCCGCGACGACGGTTGCGGCGCGTCACCAATGCCAGCCCACCGCCGAGGAGCAGGAGACTCCCCGCCAGCCCGGCCAGGTGGGTGTTCGCTCCGGTGCTCGGCAGGTGGCCGTGCGGCGGCTTCGCGGTCACCGTCGCGCTGGACGGCGGTGAGGTCACCGGCGGACCGGACGGCGGAGTGCCCGTCGCCGTCGCCGTGTTGGTGACCTTCCCGCTGTCGACATCCGCCTGCGTGACGGTGTAGCTGGCGGTGCAGGTCACGGATGCGCCGGGTGCGAGCGAGGCCGCGCCGGCCGGGCAGGTCACCACGGGCGGAGTGCCGCTGCCCGAGAAGGCCGTCTCGTTCACCGTCACATCGGTCAGCGTGGCGCTCCCGGTGTTGGTCACCAGGAAGCTGTAGTCGACGACCTGCCCGACGGCCGAAACCGTGGTCGGCGAGGCCGACTTGACCACGGTGAGCGCCGGGGCCGGGGTGTTCGGGACGCTGGTCGAGGACGGCGGGGACGTCACCGGCGGACCGGTGGGCGGAGTGCCCGTAGCCGTCGCCGTGTTGGTGACCTTCCCGCTGTCGACATCCGCCTGCGTGACGGTGTAGTTGGCGGTGCAGGTCACGGACGTGCCGGGGGCGAGGGAGGCCGCGCCGGCCGGGCAGGTGATCGCGGGCGGGGTGCCGTTGCCGGAGAACGCGGTCTCGTTCACGGTGACGTTGGTCAGGGTGACGTTGCCGGTGTTGGTCACCAGGAAGGAGTAGTGCAGCACCTGGCCGACGCCGGTGAGTTCCGTCGCATCCACCGACTTCATGATGGTGAGCGCCGGGTTGGACGTCGCGGTGACGGTTGCGTTGGAGGGCGGTGAGGTGACCGGCGGGCCGGTGGGCGGTGTGCCGGTGGCCGTCGCGGTGTTGGTGATCGAGCCTGCGTTGATGTCGGCCTGTGTGACGGTGTAGGGGGCGGTGCAGGTCACGGACGTATTGGGGGCGAGGGAGGCGGCGCCGGCCGGGCAGGTGATCACGGGCGCCGGACCGCTGCCGGAGAACGCGGTCTCGTTCACCGTCACGTTGGTCAGCGTGACGTTGCCGGTGTTGGTCACGAGGAAGCTGTAGTCCACGACCTGCCCGACGGCGGTGACCGTGGTCGGGGACGCGGTCTTCATGATCGTGAGCGCGGGCGTCGCGGGGACCGGGGTGTTGGTGAAGGTGCAGACCACCAGCGGGCTGTTCTTGCCCTCCACCGTGGGTGGGAACGGCAGGTTGAAGGTGGTCGCGCCGGTGCCCGAGGCGACCGGGGCGTTGCCGTTGGCCGTGTCGACGCAGTCGTAGGCGGTGGTGTAGTTGGCGAGGCTGCCGGAGGCGGCGGTCTCGGTCAGCGTGTAGGTGGTTCCCGACACGGCGATGACCGGGCCGGCGGGGGGTGTCTGGATGCCGGTGCTGGTGCCGGTCGTGGTGGCGGTGTTGCCCTGGGTGACGCCGCCGCCGGTGATCGCCAGGTTGAACTGGTCGTTCGACGTGGTCGACGAGGCGAACCGGCCGACGATGTTCTTCTGCAGGGCCAGGGTCGGGTTGGTGGAGCAGGCGCCGAGGTCCACGGACAGGAACGCGTTGTTGGAGTACGGCGTGGGCCCGGCCGTGATCACGCCGGTGTTCGGGTTGAGCTGCTCCAGGAAGGTGGTGGTCCCCGAGGCGAACTCGATGTAGAGCATTCCGGCGTTGTCGAAGGCCGCCCCGTTGAACGAGTTGCTGTCCGGATTGGGCAGGGTGCTCAGCACCGTGTCGGTCAGCGGTACGCCGGTGGCCGACCCGGTGGTGGGGATCGGCCCGGCGACCCGGCCGATGGCGGCGTCGGTGCCGACGGAGGAGAGGGCGTAGAGGTTGCCGCCCGCGTCGAAGGTGATGTCGCCGTTGGGGCCGGAGGCGCCGGTGACGGGCAGGTTGAACGTGGCGATCACGCCGGGGATCGCCGTGTTGGTGGTGGTGTTGAAGCCGTAGAGGGTGGCCACGCCGGGCGTGGTCGCCGTGCCGGGCTCGAAGCTGGCGTAGTAGTAGATGCCGTTGACCGGGTCCACCGCGCCGGAGACGAAGGAGTCGGTGGTGGCGCCGGCGGTTCCCGTGTACGTGGTCCAGGTCTGGGTGGCCGCGTTGTAGCCGTACACGTTGACGGACCCGGCGACGGTCGGGGTCTGGTCGACCACGTAGGCGGCGGTGCCGCCGTCGGTGATCCCGAGGGCGTTGGTGAAGCCCGACCCGGCGGGGAGCGTGCTGACCGTCGTCGCGGTCACGCTGGATCCGCCGACGCTGCCGGCGGCCAGGGCCAGCAGGGTGCCGTTCGCGGCGGTGGAGGAGCCACGCTGGATGGCGTAGATCGTGTTGCCCGTGCAGTCCAGGGGGTCGCCGGGTGCCCGGGGCAGGCGGCCGAGCGGGGCGGCGCTCGGCGGGGTGGCCGCGCTGCTCGGCCCGGCCGGTCCGGCCGCTGCGGATGGCGCGGCCTCCGGGGACGGGGCTCCTGGAGCGCTGCTCCGGCCGGTGGGCGTCGCGGCCGGTGAGGGGTCGGCCTGCGTTGTCGTGGCGCCGGTGCCGGGGTCCTTCCACTCCAGTACGACGAGGCCGTTGCCGCCGTCGCCGCTGTGGCCGCCGCCGTCCTTCGCCGCGTCGGCACTGGTGTTGGCGCTGGTGTTGGTGCTGGTGTCGGTGCTGTTGACGCCCGCGATGGACGGCGCGAAGCCGCCGAAGGCCGCCCCGGTGACGTACTGGCGCTCGGTCACGTGAGGGGCGAGGCCTTGCGACCCGTCTTCAGGACCGGCCCCGGCAGCGTCGGCGCCGCTCGCAGCCGCGCTCGTGGCCGAGGCCGTGCCGCCGTCGGCTGCCAGCAGGGTGTCCGCGGGGGTGTGCGACTGGCCCGACCGGATGGCGGAGGCGCCACCGTTGCGGGCCTCCGGGGAGCCCGAGCCGTCGGGACGCGACCGCCCGCCCTGGCCCGGCACCACCGTCAGCCGCTGTCCGGCCGTCACCTCCAGCAGCGCGGTCGCGTAGGCGCCGGCGGCGCCCGGCCGGTTCGCGTGGTCGCGGCCGGCCGCGGCGGTGTCGCCGTCGGCGGCCGCACCCGCACCCCAGGCCTTCGCCCTGATCGAGGAGACCCCGGTGGGGACGGTGAAGTCCTGGTCGCTTCCGGTGTAGGCGAAGGACAGGCAGTCGGTGTAGCCGGCATCGGCCGGGCACGTCTGAGCCGCGTGCGCGGCGGGGGCGGCCAGCAGCGGGACGAGCGGCGCCGGCGCCAGCATCAGCACGGCCGCCAGCATTCCCGTCCAGCCGCGCCGCGTCGAGCCCGCCCTCCTCGGCGGACGGGCCAGGGCTCTTCCTGGCGTCTCGAAGGCTCGGGCCAAGCCCCAGTGGCGTCTGATTTCGGGCATCGGGGACTCCCCAGGGTGCTCGCGGGACTCTTGGATGACGGCATGAATGCGGCCGTAAGGTGACGAACTGACTATGTCGTCCGTGTTATCCGGGCTGATCCGGCGCGCGGGAGAAGTCATCCCGGCGGCCCATGCGAGCGAGCTGACAACCTGACGGACGGACTGCCGAGTACGGCTGTCGGAGTGACGGCCGACGCCACGGCGGTCACGGCGGTCACGGCGCCTCGCCCGCAGGCGGGGCCCGGCGCGGGGTCTTCCCCCTCGCGCGCTGCCCGCAAACGGACGGCCGGGCGCGGCAGGTCGGCGGAGCCGCCGTCCGCGCGAAGCCCGTCGAGCTCCTGCGGGAATCTGAACTCGCCTTCTGCTGGCCAGAGTTGATCCGGAAAGCCGCCGGGCTCACTGGCGAACTGACGGACAGTCGGCTTCAGGGGTTGGTGGCGAAGGCGGCGATGTCCGCCAGCGGCGGCTGGTAGCCGTGGGTGGTGTCCACGTGCAGGTGCGGCACCGGCAGGGACGGCGGGGTGAAGTCGTCCAGCAGGTTGCCCGGGCCGGGCGGGGCGGCGAGGAGTGCGCGGTCGGCGTGCGCGGCGCGGCGCGGGTGCGTCGTCAGGCGGGCCCGGATCCGGGCGCGGGCCACTGTCGGGTCCACCCGGCAGTGCACGATCCGCAGTTCGGCGTGCTCGGCCAGCGGGGTCAGGCCGGGTCGCCACAGCCGGTCCTGGAACGCGGCCTCCGCCACCGCGCTCACCCCCGCGCGCACCAGGACCTCCAGGACGTCGAAGAACGCCGCGCGCACCGCCTCGTCGGGGTTCCCGGCCCGGGTGCCCGCGTGCACCAGGCCCTCCTTCAGCTCGTCCCGGCACACCGCCGGGCAGCCGAGGGCCTGTGCCAGCGCGTGGGCCAGCGTCGTCTTCCCGCTGCCCGGCCCGCCGCTCACCACGATCAGCATCTGTGGACCCCTTTCGTCAGGCCAGGTCAGGTCAGCTCAGGCCACGTCAGGCCAGGTCAGGTCAGGTCAGGGCGCGGAGCAGGCGGTCGGCGAGGGTGGGGTAGGGGCGGCAGTCCAGGACGGGCAGGTGGTGGGTGCGGGCCTGGTCGGCGAGCCAGTGGGAGTAGCGGGCGCTGACGGCGGCGCGGCGTTCCTGCGGGCCGCAGTCGGGCTCCCGCCGGGCGTAGTTGGCGCTGATGCCGGCCGCGTCGCCCTCGTGCAGGAACGCGGCGCGCACGACGCGGCCCTGCCCGGCGGCCTCGGCGGCGGCGCGGGCGGCGGCGGCCGGGGTGAGGTAGTCGCCTTCGACGATCGCGGGCACGTCGACGGTGAGGCGGTTGCGCACCACGCCGAGCAGGGCGTCGTCCAGGGCGCGGGCGGTGGCGATCTGCAGTTCCAGGACGCGGTCGGCGGGCAGGGCGTCGGGGTCGTCGAGGCCGTCGAAGTGGTGCAGGCCGGGGTGGCCCTCGGCGGTGGTGGCGGCGTGCAGGGCGGCGACGACGTCGTCGAACTCGACCACGAACGCGCCGCTGTGCCGGGCGAGTTCGGCGGCGGCGCGGCTCTTGCCGAGGCCGGAGGCGCCGCCGAGCAGCAGGACGTCCCAGGTGGGGGCGCTGCCGTCGCCGTCCCCGTTGGCGCTCCCGCTGCCGTTGGTGTCGTTGCTGTGCATCCGGGCACGGTACCCGCCGCGCGGGGTGGGGCGGTAAGCGGTTTCGGGGGCGGGCGGGCTCTGAGGGGTGAGGGAGGTGTGGGCCTTCCCCGCCTGGCCCCCGGCGCCCGACAGCCGGCCCCGGCCCGGTCCCGTCCGGGCCCCCCCCCCCGCCCGCCCCCCCCCGGGGGGGGGGGGGGGGTGGA
>NZ_JBHWIJ010000201.1:5319-10883 GCF_042732255.1 Kitasatospora sp. NPDC059803
CCCCCGGCGCGGCGCGGGTGACGGGAAGCGGGTCGCGGGAGGCGGAAGCGGGCGTCAGGCCTCAGGCGTCGCGCGGCGGGCCGAAGTCGGCGGCGAGCACGGCGAGCCTGGCCAGCAGGGCGTCGGCGAGCGGGAAGGCGGCGTCGCCGGCCAGCCAGCGGCTCAGCGCGGTCACGTAGCAGTCGAGGACGAGGTCGGCGACGGCGGCCGGGTCGAGGTCGGGGCGGATCCGTGTCCGGTTCAGTCGTCGTGCAGCGGGCGGCGCACCACCCAGGGCAGGACGAACCACAGCCCGGCGAAGATCAGCGCGACGACGGAGGTGATGGCCAGGGCCGTGGCGGTCCCGAGCACGACGTCCAGGACGAGCAGCACGGCGCCGGTGAGCGCGCAGGCCAGCAGCACCAAGCCCAACTGGGCGATGTGGACGGAGACCTTGACGATCCGCGCCTTGCCGGGGTGGCGGAACAGCCCGCGGTGCAGCGCCACCGGGGTGGCGAACACGGCCGAGGAGATGACGGCCAGCAGCAGGGTGGTGACGTAGACGTCCTGCTGGCCGTCGGTGAGGGTGGCGAAGCGCGGGGTGAAGGCGACCCCGAGCAGGAACGCGAACACGATCTGCACGCCGGTCTGCAGCACCCGCAGCTCCTGGAGCAGTTCCACCAGCCGCCGGTCGGCCCGGGCCCCCGGGCTCTCCGGGCCGGACGGGGACGGGGCGACGGGCGGCCCGGGTTCGGGCTGGGGCGGCGGCGGGGTGCTGGTCATGCGTCACCTTGATGTCGGAGGATGCCCCGGCTTTCAGGTCGGGGAGGAGCTCGGTTTTCCGCGTGGCTGGTCGGGGGCGGCCGTTTTGCCGCTCACCGGGCCGGTGTCCACCGCCCCGGTCCAAGCACCTTTGTCAGACCGTCAGGCTATGTTGCCGGTCATGGCGATCACGGCGCAGGACACGGACGGGTGTACCGGGCATACCCGGTACACCTACCGGCTGCGCCTGTCGACTACTGCTCAGGCCGGCCTACTGGGCGAGTGGGGGCGGTGCCGGTGGGTTTGGAACGAGTGCGTCGCCGAGTCCCGTCAGGCCCACGTCCGCAACCGGGCGTTGCCCGAGGGTGCGGAGCAGGCGACGTGCGGCCCCGGGCAGTTGGACAGGATGCTGACCGAGGCCCGTGCCGCCATGGTGTGGCTGCGCGAGGGCTCCAGCGTTCCGCAGCAGCAGGTCATCCGGGACTTCGCCAAGTCCCGGGCGAAGGCACTCAAGGACGTCAAGGCCCGGCTGCCGATGCGGCAGTGGGCCGGGATGCCGAAACCGAAGAGGAAGCGCGAGGCGCTGCCGTCGCTGAACTACACCAAGCGGGGGTTCCGCCTCAAGGACGGCCGGCTGCAACTCGCGGGCGGTATCGCCGTGACGGTCGTGTGGTCCCGCGAGCTTCCCGGCGATCCGTCGTCGGTACGCGTGTACCGCGACGGCATCGGCCACTGGCACGCCTCGTTCGTGGTCCCCGCCGCCGTCGAGCCGCTGCCCGCGACCGGGCGGGTCATCGGTATCGACTGGGGCGTGAAGGAGACCGCTACCACCACATCGGATGACCACGACCTTCCCCACCCGCAGTACGGCAGGAAGGCATCCGCCGATCTCGCCCGCTACCAGCGGCAGATGGCGCGTCGCCGACAGCCGAAGGGCAAGGCCCAGACCAAGGGCTACCGCAAGGCCCAACGGCAGACCGCCAAGCTCCACAAGAAGATCGCCAGGCAGCGCCAGGACACCGCCCGCAAGTGGGCCAAAGCCGTCGTCCGGGACCACGACGCTCTCGCGGTGGAGGACTTCCGGCCGAAGTTCCTCGCCAAGAGCCCGATGGCGGGGAAAGCCGCTGACGCCGCGATCGGAGCGACCAAACAGGCCCTGATCGAGATGGGCCGCAAACACGGGCGAGACGTTCGCCTGGTCCACCCCGCACACACCACGATGGACTGCGCGCACTGCGATGCGAGAACCAAGCATGCACTGCCGCTGGGACTGCGCACCTATACCTGCACCACGTGCGGAGCCGTGTCCCCCAGGGACAAGAACTCCGCTTACGTGATGCTCAATCGGGCAGGTCTGAACCCGGCTGACGCTGATGGCAGAAGACCTGCCGGGACGCCGTCCCGGAAGGCGGCCTGAGTCACCGATCCACCCGACAGAAGCCGGAATCCCCGGCGTCAGCCGGGGGAGCATTCTGCTGGCCCGCCGCCCGGTGCGGTGCCGCCCGGTGCGGTGCCGTCCAGGCGGTGCTGCCAGGCGGTGAGGAGGGTCTGCAGGGCGGCGGCCTCCTCGGGGGACAGGAGGGCGAGCAGGCGGTGCTCGTTGCGTAGGTGGGCGGTGAACGCCTCGTCGATCAGCCGCAGTCCGGCGTCGGTGAGGGCGACGACGCGCCCGCGCCGGTCGCCCTCGGCGAGGCGGCGGGTGACGAGTCCGGCGCGTTCGAGGCGGTCGATCCGCTTGGTCATCGCGCCGGTGGTGACCATGGTGTGGGCGGCGAGTTCCCCGGGGGCCCGTTCGTAGGGGGCGCCGGTCCGGCGCAGCGCGGCCAGGACGTCGAAGTCGCCCTCGCCGAGGCCGTAGCGGGAGTAGACCAGGGCGAGTTCGCCGGTCAGCCGGGCGGCGAGGCGGTGCAGGCGGCCGATGACGGCCAGCGGGGAGACGTCGAGGTCGGGGCGCTCGCGCCGCCACGCGGCCTGGATCAGCGCCACGTGGTCGGCGTCCGCGCCCGGCGGGGAGGGCGTCCGGGGGTGCTGCTGGTGCTCCATGGGGCCATCCTACCGCCAGTACCTTCCCGGGAAGGTATATTGCCTTCCATGGAAGCCAATCTGCGGTGGGTCCCGCTGACCGCGGTCGCGCCACTCGCCTGGGGCGCCAACTACTACGTCACCCACGCCTACCTGCCCGCCGACCGGCCCCTGTGGGGCGCGGCCCTGCGTGCCCTGCCCGCCGGACTGGTCCTGCTCACCCTGTCCCGCCGCCGCCCGCACGGGCCCTGGTGGTGGCGCAGCGCCCTGCTCGGACTGCTCAACACCGCGGTGTTCTTCGTCCTGCTCTACCTCGCCTCCCAACTGCTGCCCACCAGCACCGCCGCCACCGTCATGGCCGCCTCCCCGCTGGCGATGCTGCTCACCGCCTGGGCACTGGCCGGGCAGCGCCCGCACCGCGCCCACCTGGTCGGCGCGGTGGTGGGCCTGGGCGGGGTGGCGCTCACGCTGCTCGGCGCGGGCGGCGCGGTCAGCGGGGCCGGGCTGGCGGCGTCGGCGGCGGCGATGCTGGTCTCCTGCGTCGGCTACGTGCTGGCCGCCCGCTGGCGCGAGGGCGCGGACCCCCTGGCCGTCACCTCCTGGCAGCTGACCGCCGGCGGCCTGATGCTGCTGCCCCTGGCCGCCGCCGCGGAGGGCGCGCCCCCGGCGATGGACGCCCGCACGCTCCCGGCCTTCGGCTACGTCGCCCTGGTGGCCACCGCCCTCGCCTTCGCCCTCTGGTTCGCGGGCCTGCGCCACCTGCCGGCCGGCACGGTCGGCCTGCTCAACCCGCTCGCCGGCGTCCTGCTGGGCGCCGGCCTCGCGGGGGAGGGGCTCGGCGCGCGCCAGGTATGCGGGCTGGCGCTGGTCCTGGCCGGCGTCCTGCTCGGCCGCCCCCGCGGGCCCGCCCGCCCTGCCGAGGTCTCCGTCGCGGCCGAATCCGGTACCCGCACCAGGAGTTGACGAATCGTCAGTCCATCGGCCGGGTCGGATGGTGATCCAGGACGGCACACGCGGCCCCGGGGGAGCGGTGCCCGATCGCCACGGCCACGGCCACGGCCACGTCCGCAGCCGCCGCCCGAGCCGGTCCCTGGCGCCCGCCGCCCCCGCTGCGCCGCGCCGGCGCCCGCTGCCCGTAGGCTGGGCGGGCCGTCACCGGCACAGACCGTCACCAGTACTGACAAACACGACAGAAGCGGGCAGGGGCATGCAGTTCGACGACCAGGGCGACCTCGACACCTCGCAGGTGGACGACCGGCGCGGGATCCCGGGCGGGAAGGTCGCCATCGGCGGCGGGGCGGTGGGCCTGATCGTCGTGCTGTTCGCGGTCGTCCTGGGCGTGGACCCCCAGCTGCTGGGCCTGTCCTCCGGCGGCGGCTCCACCACCTCCAACGGCGCGCACACCGCCGGCGAGGTGCAGCAGGCCTGCAAGACCGGCGCGGACGCCAACCGGCGCCAGGACTGCCGGATCGTGGCGGTCACCAACAGCGTGCAGGAGTTCTGGCGCGCCGAACTGCCCAAGCGCACGGGCACCGCGTACCGCAACGCCGAGACGGTGCTGTTCACCGGCCAGGTCTCCACCGCCTGCGGCCCGGCGACCTCCGCCGTCGGCCCGTTCTACTGCCCCGGCGACCGCAAGGCCTACTTCGACCTCGGCTTCTTCAACGAGCTCTCGGCCCGCTTCGGCGCCAAGGGCGGGCCCTTCGCCGAGTCCTACGTCGTCGCCCACGAGTACGGCCACCACCTCCAGAACCTCCTCGGCACCATGCAGAAGGTGGGCAGCGACCGCCAGGGCGCCAACAGCGCCTCCGTGAAGCTGGAACTCCAGGCCGACTGCTACGCCGGGGTGTGGGCGCACCACGCCACCACCACCCCGCAGCCCTCCACCGGGCGGCCGCTGATCGCCTCCCTCACCGACCAGGACATCGCCCAGGGCCTGGACGCGGCCGCGGCCGTCGGTGACGACCGGATCCAGAAGCAGGCCACCGGCCGGGTCAACCCGGAGGGCTGGACCCACGGCTCCTCCGAGCAGCGCAAGACCTGGTTCACCACCGGCTACCGCACCGGCGACCTCGCCCAGTGCGACACCTTCGGCAAGCTCTAGCCCCGCGAGCTCTAGCCCAGCGAGCCGGCGGGCCGGCTCCCGGAGTGCGGCGGCGCGCCCCTGTCAGATGTCAGGGACCGCCGCCGGGCCCGCGTTCCTAGGCTGCTGAGCACCGGCCGGACCCCACGTCAGGCCGCCCACCAGCCAAGGGAGAACCATCCATGCGCAGGATCACCCACGCCGTCGCCACCCTCGCCCTCGCGACCGCGGCCCTGACCACCCTGGGCGCCGGCAGCGCCGGCGCCGCCGACGGCTCCTGGGCGGGCTGTCCGTACGGGGCGGTCTGCGTCTACCCGCAGAACCAGAACCCGGCCTCGGCCCCGAGCGAGGTGTACTGGAGCTACGGCGCGCACAACCTGAGCAACCAGTACGGCAACCACTGGGTCCTCAACAACCAGTCCGGCGGCGCCCACGCCCACCTGTGCAAGGGCTCCGGCGGCGGCAGCTGCGTCTACGACATCCCGGCGCAGAACGGCGTCTGGTACGACCTGGGCCCGATCAACTCGATCACCCTCGACCGCCCCTGACGCGTCGTTCCCGACGCACTGCCCCTGACGCACCGGTACCACCGCGCACCGGTACCACCGCGCACCGGTACCACCGCGCACGGGGGCGCCGCGGCCCCCCGCGGCGCCGGCGCCCCCCCCCCCCCCGCCCCCCCCCCACCTCGGCAACGGGGTGAAGCCCGGGGCCCCGC
>NZ_JBHWIJ010000201.1:10893-14531 GCF_042732255.1 Kitasatospora sp. NPDC059803
TCCCTGACCCCCCGACAGGTTGATCGACTCTTGAACGGCGGGCCCCGCAACGGGCGCCGCCGTTCCGTCATTTGGAGCTTCCTCCAGGTTTCAACTCCCCGTCAGTGTTCATGAAGATAACGAGTAGAGGCGCATCGCCCGCAGTCTGAATTTACTTATTGACGTCATGTACGCGTTCAGGTTTAACTCCCCCCACCCCGCCGCAGAGCCGCGGCGACGTCAGGGAGAGGCACCCCCATGAACGCAGCACTGCGTCGCGTCCTCATCGCCACCACCGGCATCTCACTGGCCCTGTCCATGGCCGCCTGCGGCAAGGCGGGCGGCGACAAGAAGGACGCGGCCGCCTCCGGAGACGGCAAGTCCATCGGGCTGCTCCTACCCGAGAACGCCTCCTCCACCCGCTACGAATCCTTCGACCGCCCCTTCGTCGAGGCCAAGGTCGCCGCCCTGTGCGCGGACTGCAAGGTCCTCTACAACAACGCCGAGGGCAGCGCCGCCAAGCAGAAGCAGCAGTTCGACACCCTCCTCGCCCAGGGCGTGAAGGTGATCATCCTGGACCCCTACAACGCCAAGTCCACCCAGGGCTGGGTCCAGGAGGCCGCCGCCAAGGGCGTCAAGGTCGTCGCCTACGACCGCCTGGCCACCGGACCGGTCGCCGCCTATGTCTCCTTCGACAACGAGAAGGTCGGCGAACTCCAGGGCCAGGCCCTCGTCGACGCCCTCGGCCCGCAGGCCGCCGACGCCAACGTCGCCATGATCAACGGCGACGAGGCCGACCCCAACGCCGCCGACTTCAAGACCGGCGCCCACAAGGTCCTCGACGCCAAGGTCAAGAAGATCGTCTACGAGCAGTCCGGTCAGTGGGACGCCACCATCGCCGGCCAGAAGATCGGCGCCGCCGTCACCCAGCTCGGCAAGAACGGCTTCCAGGCCGTCTACTCCGCCAACGACGGCATGGCCGGCGCCATCATCACCCAGCTCCAGGGCGCCGGCATCAAGGTCCCCGTCGGCGGCCAGGACGCCGGCCTCGACGCCATCCAGCGCATCGTCAACGGCGACCAGGCCTTCACCATCTACAAGGCCTACCGCCCGCTCGCCGACTCCGCCGCCGAACTGGCCGTCGCCCTCCTCAAGGGCAAGGACGTCAAGACCGTCGCCACCGCCACCGTCGACAGCGCCACCGACAAGGCCATCCCCGCCAAGTTCCTGGACGCCAAGGTCGTCACCAAGGCCAACATCGCCACCACCGTCGTCGCCGACGGCCTCTACAAGGTCTCCGACATCTGCACCGCCGACTACGCCGCCGCCTGCGCCGCCGCCGGCCTCAAGTAGCCCGGCCCGCCCAGCCGCCCAGCCGCCCAGCCGGCCCCGCCCAGCCGCCCAGCTCGACCCGGGTCCAAGTCCACCACCGCAGAAGAAGGTTCATGTGACAGGCGCACCCGTCCTCCAGCTGCGCTCGGTCTCCAAGCGCTTCGGTGCCGTCCAGGCCCTCACCGATGTCGGCCTCGACGTCCACCCCGGCGAAGTCCTCGCCCTCGTCGGCGACAACGGCGCCGGCAAGTCCACCCTCGTCAAGACCATCGCCGGCGTCCACCCCGTCGACGAGGGCACCATCACCTGGCACGGCGAGCCCGTGCGCCTGACCCGCCCCCAGGACGCCCAGGCCCTCGGCATCGCCACCGTCTACCAGGACCTCGCTCTGTGCGACAACCTCGACGTCATCGCGAACCTGTTCCTCGGACGCGAGAAACGCCGCCACGGGCTCCTGGACGAGGTCGCCATGGAGCAGCACGCCCGCGAACTCCTCGACACCCTCGCCATCCGCATCCCCGACGTGCGCACCCCCGTCGCCGCGCTCTCCGGCGGCCAGCGCCAGGTCGTCGCCATCGCCCGCGCCCTGGTCGGCGAGCCAGCCCTCGTCATCCTGGACGAGCCCACCGCCGCCCTCGGCGTCGAACAGACCGCCCAGGTCCTCGACCTCGTCGAGCGGCTGCGCGAACGCGGCCTGGCCGTCGTCCTCGTCAGCCACAACATGGCCGACGTGCGGGCCGTCGCCGACACCGTCGCCGTCCTGCGCCTGGGCCGTAACAACGGCGTCTTCCCCGTCGCCGGCACCACCCAGGAGCAGATCGTCTCCGCCATCACCGGAGCCACCGACAACGCCCACGCCCGGCGCCAGGCCCGCCACACCGAGGAGGAGGACGCCGCATGACCACGCCCAGCACCCCCGCCGACACCCCCGCGGCCCCCGGCGCCGACACCCCCGCGGCCCCCGGCGCCGACCCCCGCCTGCACACCCGGGCCGCCGGCCCCGCCGGCTACCTGGACGCCGCCCGCCGGCGCCTGGCCGCCGGCGAACTCGGCTCCCTGCCCGTCGTCGTCGGCCTCATCCTGATCGCCGTCATCTTCCAGTCCGTCACCGGCCACTTCCTCCAGGCCGACAACCTCACCAACATCACCCGCTTCATCGCCGGCCCCGGCCTCATCGCCGTCGGCGTCGTCTTCGTCCTCATCCTCGGCGAGATCGACCTCTCCCTGGGCTCCGTCGCCGGCGCCAGCGCCGCCCTCGCCGCCGTCCTCGCCGTGCGCCAGGGCGTCGCCGAATGGCTCGCCGTGCTCGCCGCCCTCGCCGCGGCCACCGTCATGGGCCTGCTGCACGGCCTCTTCTTCGCCCGCGTCGGCGTCCCCGCCTTCGTCGTCACCCTCGCCGGCATGCTCACCTGGAGCGGCCTGCAGGAGTACGTCCTGGGCGACCTCGGCACCGTCAACAACCGCCACGGCGGCCTCATCGCCACCCTCGACACCACCTTCCTCGGCGACGGCGACATCGCCTACGCCTGGGCCCTGGCGGTCCTCGCCCCCGCCCTCTACCTGCTCGCCCACCTGCGCACCGCCCGCCGGCGCACCGCCGCCGGCCTCACCGCCCGCCCCACCGCCGACACCGCCATCCGCACCGGCGCCCTGGCCGTGCTCACCCTCGCCACCGCCTACGCCCTCAACCAGGACCGCGGCCTGCCGCTGCCCCTGGTCGTGCTGGTGGGCGTCGTCGTCCTCACCGACTTCGTCCTGCGCCGCACCTCCTACGGGCGCCAGATCTTCGCGGTCGGCGGCGGCGTGGAGGCCGCCCGGCGCGCCGGCGTCAACGTGGCCCGGGTGCGGATCTCCGTCTTCATGCTGTCCGCGTTCCTGGCCGGCCTGGGCGGGCTGTTCTACGCCTCCCAGCAGGGCTCCGCCGACAAGCAACTGGGCGGCGGCAACGTCCTGATGAGCGCGATCGCCGCCGCCGTCATCGGCGGCACCAGCCTCTTCGGCGGCCGCGGCAAGACCTGGTCCGCGCTGCTGGGCATCCTGGTGATCCAGTCCATCACCACCGGCCTGGACATGGTCCACGCCGCCCAGGCCATCCAGTACATGATCACCGGCGCCGTCCTGCTCGCCGCCGTCGTCCTGGACTCCCTCTCCCGCCGCACCCGCACCGCCGCCGCCCGCACCTAGCGAAGCCCGAAAGACCCGGGCCCCTCTTCCCCGGCCTGGGGGCCCCCCCCCCCGGGCGGGCGCCGGCCCGGGAACCCGGGCGCCCCCCCCCCGTTCTTTCCCGCCCGCCGCCGCCCCGGGGGGGCCCCCCCCACCGGTGGGTC
>NZ_JBHWIJ010000201.1:14541-15991 GCF_042732255.1 Kitasatospora sp. NPDC059803
AGCGTGGTCGAGCAGGTCGCCCTGGCCACCACCGGCGAGGTCGACGCGGCCGTGGGCGCCCCGCAGGCGGGCCCGCCCCGCGGGGGGCCCCGCCCCCCCCGCGCCGCGGCGCGCGGGCGCCCCCCCCCAAGGCGAGGGTAACCCCCGCGATGGCCGGGGGGCCGCGCGACCCCCCGCCGGGGCCCCCCCCCGCCGCGGGGGCCCCCAGGCCAGGAAACGCGGCGCCGCCCCGCCTTTCCTTCCCGGCCTCCGGCAACCGGTTGGCGACCACCCCATCGTGTCGATGGGCTGACGCGTTCGCCGCAGGAGGGGCGGGCAGTCCGGTGTTCGCAGGTAAAGGCAGGTCAGACGCTGAACTTGTCGTGCGGGGTGCCACGCTCCCACACAGCCTCGAACGCGCAGGAGACGAGACGAACCGTCGCGGAGTCCTCGAAGAAGGCGAACCCGGGCTCGGCCCAGTCGCCGTACCCGGTGAAGAAGTGGAACAGCACCAGCTTGTCGTCGATCAGCCAGAAGTCGTTCCCCGGCAGCGCGATGTCCGACGCCTGACTCCTCGGCAGCCACCGAACCAGTTCCCCGGCCGCCAGGTTCATCGGGGTGACCGCGTGCTCCCACCGGATGTAGTCGGTCACCGGCTCGGACACGATCCGGGCCCGCCGCATGACCACGCCACGACCGACCGTCTCGCGGACGAGTCCCAGCCACTCGGGCCACCACGACGCTTCGGGGTCCAGCTCGATCCCGCCGGTGCGGGCGAAGCGGTCGATCTCCTCGGCCTCGTCGCCCACGGCGTAGGCGTCACGCATCTCCAGATGAACCGCGGTCCTCTGAGCGCTCCTCAGCAGCGCGGCGAAGTCGGGCATGTTCGACACGTTCGACAGCCTCCTTCAGGATCGGCGCCATGCGGGCCGGTATCCGGATCACGGACTCATGAGCGGGAATCCCGAGCGGGAATCCCGAGCGTGCGGCCGGGAACCCACCCGGTCCCTGCGATCTTCTCGCAGAGCGCGTCATCGGCCGCCCAGTTCTGCACGATGACCTCCGCCGCCCGTGCCGGGGTCGATGCCCACGAAACCCAGTGCCGTGACGATCTCCAACGTCTGCGGAGTTGCGAGGACGCGCACCACCGTCAACCCTGCGAATCAGAATCACAACCCGGCATGCACGACATTGCACGAACCCGGCCAGAGCCGCAGATGAGCCGGACGTATCCCACGGCCGGCGTTGCCCTTGGGCCTGTTGGATTCCAACAGGCCCAGAACACGCGAAAGGCCCCTAGAAACCGCCGTATGGTGCCGAGGCGAGTGGAAGTGGAGGGTGTCGGCGGATGGCGGCCCTGAGGTCCGGCCGCCCCGGGCGCCCCCCCCCCGTACGCGGGGGGCGCCCCGCGGTCCAGGTGGAGCCCCCCCCCCAGCGGCCGGAGAACGGGGGGGCCCCAGACACGGCCCCC
>NZ_JBHWIJ010000202.1:0-15986 GCF_042732255.1 Kitasatospora sp. NPDC059803
GGCGCGAGCGGCACGACGAGAAGATCACCGTGTACGTGTCCGCCGAGGAGCTCATGGACCTGGAGCACGCCCGGCTGGTGCTGCGCGGTGAGCACGGCCTGGCCGTGGACCGCGGGCGGATCGTCCGGGAGGCCATCGCGGTCGTCCTGGCGGACCTGGAGCAGCGCGGTGAGGCCTCCATCCTGGTCCGGCGGTTGCGCGGCCGCTAGGCCCCTTCCTGGGCGTCGGTAGTGCTTCTGGTGCTGCCGGTGCGGTGCCTCCGGTGCGGCGGTCCCGGTGTGGCATCCCCGGCGCGGCATCCCTGGTGTGGCGTGTCGGCGTCCTGCGGTGTCGACGGCGTGTCGACGGCCCCGGGGGCGGGGCGGGCGGCCGGGCCGGGTGAAGATGGACCGTCATGCCGAGCACCGCCGAACCACCCACCACCGCCGTGAACGCGACCGAGGAACAGCCGCGGGGCGGTTTCCGGGTGCGGCTGGACAACTTCGAAGGCCCCTTCGACCTGCTGCTCAGCCTGATCGCGAAGCACAAGCTCGACGTCACCGAAGTGGCGCTGGCCACCGTCACCGACGAGTTCATGGCACACATCCGGGCGATGGGCCCGGACTGGGACCTGGACGCGGCGACCGAGTTCCTGGTCGTCGCCGCGACCCTGCTCGACCTCAAGGCCGCCCGGCTGCTGCCCGCCGCCGAGGTCGAGGACGAGGAGGACCTGGCGCTGCTGGAGGCCCGCGACCTGCTGTTCGCCCGGTTGCTGCAGTACCGGGCGTACAAGCGGGCGGCGGCTCTCTTCGGCGAGCGCTGGGCCGCCGAGCTGGCCCGACGCCCGCGCACCGTCGGGCTGGAGCCCCGGCATGCCGGGCTGCTGCCCGAGGTGGTCATCACCATCGGCCCGGAGCGGCTCGCGGAGCTGGCGGCCAGGGCCATGGAACCCAAGCCGAAGCCCGTCGTGTACGTCGACCACATCCACAGCCCGCCGGTCAGCGTGCGTGAGCAGGCCGGGCTGGTGGTCGGGCTGCTCACCGAGCTCGGCGAGGCGTCGTTCCAGCGGCTGGTCGCGGACGCGCCGGACGAGCTGGTGGTCGTCGCCCGTTTCCTGGCGCTGCTGGAGCTGTACCGGGAACGGGTGCTGGCCTTCGAGCAGCCGGAGGCGTTGGGCGAACTGCTGGTGCGCTGGGTGGCGGAGGCGGACCGGGGCGCGGTCGAGGTGACGGACGAGTTCGACCGGCCGGTGGGCGAGCGGGAGCGGGAGGAGAGCCGATGAGTGGTGGGAACGGGAGCCCGAGTGGGGGCGGGAGCCTGAGTGGGAGCGGCGGGGGCGGCGGGCGGCCGGTGCGGCGCCCGCTCGGGCTGCCGGGGCGGCCGCGGGCCGGGGAGTGGCTGGAGCCGGCCTTCGAGCTGCTGCCGGAGCCGGTGGCGGGGCTGCTGCCGGGGCCGGTGGCGGGGCCGGTGAAGCCGGTGGCGGCGTCCGTGGGTGTCTCGTCGGAGGGCGAGGCCCGGGTCGTCCACCAGAAGTCGGCCCCGTCGACTTCCGGCGTCGGTGATCTGGTCGGCGTCGCCGATCTGGCCGAGGATGCTGATCCGGCCGAGGATGCTGATCGGGCCGAGGGTGCTGATTCGGCCGAGGGCGAGGAGGTGGCCGGGGCCGGACTGAAGGCCGAGCTGGAGGCGATCCTGATGGTCGTCGACGAGCCGGCCGGGGAGGAGCGGCTGGCCGGCGTGCTGGAGCGGCCCCGGGCGCAGGTGGCCGCGGCGCTGCGCGAACTGGCCGCCGAATACACCGCCCAGGGCCGCGGATTCGACCTGCGGCTGATCGCCGGCGGGTGGCGGTTCTACAGCCGGGACACCTGCGCTCCGGCCGTCGACCGCTTCCTGCTGGACGGCCAGCAGGCCCGGCTCACGCAGGCCGCACTGGAGACCCTGGCGGTCGTCGCCTACCGGCAGCCGGTGTCCAGATCGAGGGTTTCCGCCGTCCGCGGTGTGAACTGTGACGGCGTGATGCGTACCCTGGTACAGCGAGGACTGGTGGAAGAGGCCGGATCCGAGCCCGAAACAGGTGCGATCCTGTATCGGACGACGAACTACTTCCTGGAACGGATGGGGCTCCGCGGCCTGGACGAGCTGCCGGAGCTTGCTCCCTTCCTGCCCGAGGTCGACGACGTGGAAGCGGAGTCCCTGGAGGGCACGATGATCGCGGAGGCGGTCGCCGCCGCTGCCGTGAAGGCCGTGGACGGCAGTGGCGAGGCCGGTCGGGCTGCGCCTGATCGGTAGGGGGCGGTGAGGTCGGCCGAAACGACCGCACATCCCAGACGGTAACGACGTACGGACACTTTGATGCGTAGCAGTGGCAACGGCAGGAACGGCAGCGGCGGCGGCAGCGGTCGCAGCGGACAGGGCGGGGGCCGGGGCGGCGGCTCCTACGGCGGCAGCGGCAGCGGCCGCAGCGGCTCGGGCTCCGGCTCGGGCTCCGGCTCGCGTGGGGGTTCGTACGGCGGCGGGTCCGGTTCGGGTTCGCGGAGCGGCTCGTACGGCGGCGGGTCCGGCTCGGGCTCCGGCTCGCGCGGGGGTTCGTACGGCGGTGGGTCCGGTTCGGGCTCGCGCGGCGGCTCGTACGGCGGCGGCAGCGGTGCCGGCTCGCGCGGCGGCTCCGGCTCGGGCTCCGGCTCGTACGGGCGTGACAGCCGCCGGGACGACCGGCGCGACGACAACCGGTACCCGGACCGCCCGCTGCGGCCCGAGGAGCGGCGCTACGACCGCCCCGAGTACGGCGGCGGCCCCAACGCCACCCCCGCCCGCGGCGGCTTCTCCGGGCGTCGCCCCAGCCCGGCCCCGCGCCCGCGCCGTGAGGGCCAGGGCGCCCCGGGCGACCCGCGCCGCCAGCCGCAGCGCTCGCGCGAGCTGCAGGCCAAGATCGAGGACGCCGTCCTCGCCCGGCACGACAAGCCGGCCGTCAAGCTGCCCAAGACCTTCGGCGAGCCCGAGGGCGAGCGCCTGCAGAAGGTGCTGGCCCGGGCGGGCATCGGCAGCCGCCGCGCCTGCGAGGAGCTGATCGAGCAGGGCCGGGTCCAGGTCAACGGCAAGCTCGTCACCGAGCAGGGCAAGCGGGTCGACCCGCAGAACGACGAGATCAAGGTGGACGGCCTGACCGTCGCCACCCAGTCGTACCTGTTCTTCGCGCTCAACAAGCCGGCCGGCGTGGTCTCCACCATGGAGGACCCGGACGGGCGCCAGTGCCTCGGCGACTACGTGACCAACCGGGAGACCCGGCTGTTCCACGTCGGCCGTCTGGACACCGAGACCGAGGGCATCATCCTGCTCACCAACCACGGCGAGCTGGCCCACCGTCTCACCCACCCCCGGTACGGCGTGACCAAGACCTACCTGGCCGCCATCCAGGGCCCGATCCCGCGCGACCTGGGCAAGCAGCTGGCGCAGGGCATCGAGCTGGAGGACGGCTTCGCGCGCGCCGACAGCTTCAAGGTGATCTCCAACGTCGGCAAGAACTACCTGGTCGAGGTGACCCTGCACGAGGGTCGCAAGCACATCGTCCGCCGGATGCTGTCCGAGGCCGGCTTCCCGGTCGAGAAGCTGGTGCGCACGCACTTCGGCCCGATCGCGCTGGGCGACCAGAAGTCGGGCTGGCTGCGCCGTCTGACCAACCCCGAGGTCGGTCAGCTGATGCGCGAGGTCGGTCTGTAGACCGGTCGGTATATTTCTGTAGACCGGTCGGTATATTCCGGTCGGGCTATATAGACCGGTCGGTATATTCCCGCTGGAGTCTGTAGACCGGTCGGTATATTCGGGCTTCTGTAGAGGGCCTCCCCGTCGAAAGGCGGGGAGGCCCTCGGTCGTCCGGCGGGGGTGGGTGGGGTGCGAGGCGGGCCGCAACCCCTGGTCACGGCCTTGTCAGTGCCATGATCTGTGGCAGAGGATTGCCACCGGACCACCACCCGCCCAGTGGCGGGACTGCGCCAGGGCCGGCGCCGGTGGGGGGCGAACGGGGGAGACGGCGTCGTGTCGGATGCACCACTCAGCGCACTGGGACTGGCCGAGCCGGACGGACAGGTCTACGCGGCGCTGGTGGCCAATCCGCAGTCCACCGCGGAGGAACTGGCCGAGGGCTGCGGCCTGACGCTCCAGCAGAGCGTGCGCGCCCTGGACCGCCTGGCGCAGCAGGGCATGGCGACTCGGGCGCCGGTGGACCGGCAGCGCTACCTGCCGGTCGCCCCCGATGTCGCGATCGGCACCCTGATCGGCCACCGCGAGTCCGAACTGCGGCACGCCCGGGCCGAGATGCACCGCCTGATGGACGCCTTCCGGGAGGCTTCGCGGTACACCGATCCGGCGCACTCGGTGGAGGTGCTGACCGGTGGCGAGGCGATCGCGCAGCGGCTGGAGCACATCACCGAGACCAGCCAGTACCAGGTCCGCGGCTTCGACCGCCCGCCGTACATCCAGGATCCGGTGACCCCGATCCCGTTGCAGCGGCGGCGGTTGCGGGAGGGTCTGCGGCTGCGGACCGTCTACGACCGGGACGCGGTGGCCTGGCCGGGCCGGCTGGAGCGGAACATCCTGGCCGGGGTCGCGGACGGCGAGGAGGCCAGGGTCCGGCCGTCGCTGCCGATGAAGATGATCATTTCGGACGACCGGATGGCGATCATCCCGATCAGCGTGGGCGACAGCGTCCTCGACGCCGCGTACGTCATCCACCCCTCCGCGCTGCTCCAGGCGCTGGACACGCTGTTCGAGGCGGAGTGGGAGCGCGCCGTCCAGTTGCAGGCCGCGATCGGCACCGGGGACGCGACGCTGGAGCCGGAGGCCGACCACCGCAAGCTGCTGGGCCTGCTGGCGGCCGGCCTCACCGACGAGTCGATCGCCCGGTCGCTGGGCTGGAGCGCCCGCACCACGCAGCGCCGGTTGCAGAGCCTGATGCGCTCGCTGGGCGCCACCACCCGCTTCCAGGCCGGTATGGCGGCCCGGGAGCGGGGCTGGTTGTGAGCTGGCCGACCGGCTGGTTGTGACCGGGGCTGGTTGTGCACCGGGCCAGGTGGGCCGTCGGGGGTGGGCCGTCGGGGGTGGGCCGTCGGGGGTTGGGCGTCGGGGGTTGGGCGTCGGGGGTTGGGCGTCAGCTCCAGGGGGTGAGGGTGGCCCAGCGGCCGTCCGGGCCGCGTTCGACCTTCAGCAGGCCCTTGACGGCGGAGCGGTTGAGCCGTCCGTAGACGTGCGGGAACAGCAGGCCGGGGGTGGCCCCGGGCGGCGGTGCGC
The DNA here is from genome assembly GCF_042732255.1 of Kitasatospora sp. NPDC059803. Taxonomy (NCBI): domain Bacteria; kingdom Bacillati; phylum Actinomycetota; class Actinomycetes; order Kitasatosporales; family Streptomycetaceae; genus Kitasatospora; species Kitasatospora sp. NPDC059803. The sequence goes on from NZ_JBHWIJ010000202.1 coordinate 5,263, forward strand.
CGTGCGGGGCCTCCCACTTGACCATCGGTTCCACCTGTGACTCCTCGATCAGCAGCGCCATCAGCGGGTCGGGAGTGTCGGCGAAGAAGGCGTTGGCCACCGCGAGCGCCGTCTGTTCGTCCGCCGAGCAGTGGATGAACCCGTCGGTGAGCAGCGACGCGGTGGTGTACGGCCGACCGGGGTCGGACAGCCAGTCGTCCAGGGGTGCGAGGTGGAGGATCATGTTCCTGTTCTACCCGGTTTGGTCCTGAGCGGTCGTCACGAGCGGACCGGTGTTCGGACGGCGGCGGAGGCCGGGCTCCTCAGAGCCCGGCGACCTTGGCGGTGGCGGAGACCTCGTAGACCAGCGTGACCGTCCGACGGGCGCCGGGCCCGAGCGGGACGTCCCAGCGGAGGATGCCCTCGGCGTCGAAGGCGTCCGGCGACGGGGAGCACTCCTCCTTGCGCAGCCGCACCTCCACCGCCGACACCTCGGAGACCGGCACCCGCTCGCGGACCGCGACGACCTGCTCGTCCCGCTCCTCCGGGCCGGAGAAGCGGGAGAGGTGCAGCCGCACCGTCCGGGTGGTCGTCTGGCGGCCGGTGAGCCCGGCGGTGGCCTGGCGCTCCTCGGCCTCGCGGACCACCCGGTAGCCGTCCGAGCTGCCGAACGCCAGCTCGGCGTCGGCCCCGGCGGCGGTGAAGCCCAGCTCACCCCGACCGGTGAAGCCGCTGCCGCGGACCAGTTCGACCGGACCCGCCAGCAGCGGGTGCTCGGCCGCGTTGCGGAACCGGACCACCTGGGTCACCAGCGGGGACAGCTCCGGCGCGCACGCGTACTCGCTGCTCGCCTGCCCGGTGAAGGTGCCGAGCGGCACCCGGTGCGCCCGGCCGTCGGAGGGCACGGTGGCCGGGGCGGGCGCGGGCAGCACCCGGACCTCCCCGCCGTCGTCCACCCCCGGCACCCCGGCGGCCGGGCCGAGCGCGCTGATCGCCTCCTCGCGCAGCTCCACCTCGACCGTGCGGCGCTCCTCCGCGGTGCGCTCGCGCAGCATCAGGACGTCCTCGGCGACGGCGGGCGGGTCGGTGGCGAGGGCCGAGCGGGCGGTGGAGAAGGTGAGCCGGACGCCGGTCCAGTCCTCGCCGGTGCGCTGCCAGACCACCGCCTCCGACTCCAGTCGCAGGCTCCCGTCGTCCAGGGTGGCCCGGTACGAGGGGCGCCAGAGGGCGCACGGCACCAGGTGGGTGACGGCCAGCCCGCTCGGGCCGGGCTGCGCCGCCTCGACGGTGAGCTCCAGGTGGGCGACCAGTTCGGCCGGTTCCTCCTCGGCCTGGTCGAGGGCGATCAGGGCCTGCGAGCGCTCCTGGTCCAGGCGGCGCAGCCGGGAGTGGGTGGTCCGCAGCTCCTCGCCGTGGCGCTCGCGTTCGGCGTCCACCCGGTCCAGTTCGCGGGCCCAGCGGGTGCGTTCGAGCTCGCCGATCCCGGCGCCCTCGCCGATCTCGCGCAGCAGGTCGGCGGAGAGCTGGGCGAGCAGCGCCAGCCGGGCCTCCAGGCGGGCGCGGGTCTGGTCGGCGAGGCGGCTCGCGGTCTCCAGCTCGTGCAGCCGGTGGCGCAGCCGGGAGTCCTCCGGGCCGGGCGGCAGCGGGGCGCGGGGGATCCAGTCGCGGACGATCCGGGCATCCAGCACGCGGGTGCCGGGGGCGGTGGTCTCGGCGCGCAGGGTGCGGTCGACGGCGAGCGCGGTGAGCGGGCCCAGGCGCAGCCGCTGGACGCCCGCGGCGAGGTCGACGGTGGCGGTGCGTTCGACCTGGCTGCGGTCCTCCAGGCAGGTGACGGCGGTGACGGGGAGGGGGATGGTCGTTCCGGTCATCGTTCAGTTCCTCCGGTTTCCACCGACGATGGCCTTTCCGGCCGGGATCTTGATCTGGTAGCCGCCGTCCAGCTCGGTGCGGCCGCCGGGCGGCAGCTCGACCCGCCAGAGCCGGGTGCTGGGCGGGCAGTCCGGCGTGGAGACCGCCGGGGCCTGCCAGTCGGCCCGCTCCTCGATCCGGATCTCGGCGTCGGAGGCGACCGGCACGCGCTCGCGGACCTCCACGGTGACGGTACGGCCGAGCCGGTTCGCCAGCTGGACGTGCACCCGGTGGTCGAGCACGGTGCTGCTGCTCAGCATGCCCGCGGTGGACTCGTGCAGCTCGGTGCGGCGCGCCACCTCGATGCTCTCGGTGACCCCGATGCCCAGGCTCCGCAGCCCGCCCGGGGCGAGGGTGGGCAGGGCGGCGGTGAGCAGGAACTCGTCGTCGACGGTGACCTCGACCGGGCCGGCCAGCACGGCGCGGTCGGTCCGGTTGGCGAGCACCAGGGTGGCGTACACCTTCTCCTCGACGGCGGGGACGGTGACGTACTCCGGGCGGACGGACACCGGGATCTCGTCGATCGTGACGGTGTGCCAGGTGCCGTCGGACGGGATGTCGGCGGGGGCGGTGGAGTCGAAGCGGTGGTCGAAGGAGCCCGCCGACTCGCGGGGCGGGACGGCGTGCCGGGGGAGCGCCAGGTGGCGTACCCGCTCGCCGCCGGTGCCGCCCGGGACCATCGCCGCCGGCCCGTAGTGGTCGGCCCGGTCGGCTTGCTCGGCCTGGGGGTGCAGGGTGCCGCGGTGGGTGGCGGGTGCGTCGGGGCCGGCCAGGACGAGGCCGGGGTAGTCGAGCAGGGAGGCGTCCGGGGCGAAGCCGGTGCCGGGGGCCTCGGTGCCGCCGCCGCTTCGGCGGGAGCGGCGGGCGAGCGGGTACAGGTCCGGTGGGGGTGCGCCGCCCGGTGCCACGGGGGCGGGCGGCGGCGCGGAGGCCTGGGGCATCGAGGCTTGGTACATCGAGGCTTGCGGCAGGGGGGCTTGGGGCATCGGGGTGGCGGCGGGCGCACCGCCGTATCCGGCGAAGCCGCCCGGGGGGGGCGGGGGCGTCGGGGCGGGTTCGTCGATGTCCAGGGTGCCGCCGCGCCCGGCGGGGGCGGCCAGCCGGGCGGCGTCGGCCACGAGGCCGGCGTCGGCGGGGCGGGGACCGGCGGGCCGGGCGCCGCCGAGGCGGTTGAGCCGGGCGGCGGATCCGTACGGGCCGGGCGCCGAGGCGGCGAGCGGGGCCTTGCGGCGCGGGGCCGAGCGGGCTCCGGCGCCGGCGTCGTCGTAGCTGGTGAAGAGGTCGGCCAGGCCGGCCGGGGGCTCGCGCCAGCCGGACGGCGGCGGGGCGGGCTGGCTGCGGCCGATCCGCAGCGAGCGGAGCCGGGGCAGGTCGGTGCGGCGGTCGAGGTCGGCGGTGGAGAGGGCGAGCCGGACGCCGGTCCAGTCCTCGCCGGTCTGCTGGGCGACGGAGGCGCGCAGGACGAGCCGGCCGGTGTCGGCGCCGTGGCGGTAGGAGAGGCGGTAGGCGGGCACCCAGCGGGCGGCGGGGACGCCGTACTCCAGCTCGATGTCGAGCCGGGCGGGGGGCTCCTCGGGGGCTGGGGCGGGGGCTGGGGCGACGGACTCCCGGGCGGGTTCCGTGACGGGCTGTGCGGTGAGTGCCGAGGCCGGTGTGGTGGTGAGGGTGAGCAGGACGGTGGCGGCGGTCCCGACCGGGTGGGCGGGGCCGGCGGTGGACGCGCGGTCCAGTCGGTCGGCGGCCAACTCGCGCTCGTGGTCAGCGAGTTCGACCTTCCGGGTGAGCTCCTCGGCGCGCTGCTGGAGCCGGGTCAGGCGCTCGTCGACGAAGTCGGCCAGCTCCAGCCAGGCGTCGGCGGGCGTCCGCCGCAGCGGCTCCTCGCGCCGCCGCTGCGGCGGTACGGCGCGCAGGGCGGAGGTCTCGGCGATCGCGGTCAGGACCAGTCGGCGGCGCTCGTTGAGTGCGCCCTGGCGCTCCATGGCCTCGTCCAACTCTCGGCGGAGCCTGGGGAGTTCGGTCGGCTCGTGGAACTCGGCGAGCAGCTCCAGCCGGGCCTCGGTGACCGCCGTCCCGCTCGGGCCGTCGAGCACCCGGGCGCGCAGCGAGCGGCCGTCCAGGGAGGAGGGCAGGCCGGTCAGCCGCAGCCGGCCGTCGGCCGGGAGCGGGACGCTGGCCCGGCGGCGGCACACCGCGCCCTCGGCGTAGACCACGACGGAGTCCAGGACCGACGGGTGGGCGGGGACGGCGGGGGGCTTCGGGGGCCCGGCCTCGCTGACGTGGCGGTCCTCGCCGTTCTGCTGATCGTCGCCGCTGTGCTGATCGTCCATGCGCAACCCCTTCGTTCGCGTGCCGTGTTCCGCGTGTCGCCCGCGCCGTGCCCGGGCGGCCAGTCTGCCCCGCTTCGGTGCGGGCGTCGCCGGATTTCGCGGGGTGCGGCGTGTGTGCCCGTTGGCGGGTCTGGTGGGTCTGGCGCGTTCGCGGTGCCTGTGGTGTTCGTGGTGCCTTGGTGCCTGCGGTGCCCGGCGTGCGTCCGCATGGTGTGGGACGGGGGCGGGGCCGCCTTGGTTGCCCAACGGGTGGGCGGTGGGGGCGTGGGTGGGGCGGATGCGAGAGGATGGGGCGCGGGTGCTCCCGGCCCGTGCCGGGGCGCCGACCGGACCGAGAACCGCGAAGTCCCGCGAGGCCGGGTGGCCCGGGAAGTCCCGCGAGGCCGGGCAACCCGGGAGACCCAGAACACGAAGCTCAGAACGCGAAGCCCAGAACGCGAAGCCCGAGAATTCGAGAAGGAGCGCGACCCGCCATGCGCACTGCCGTCGTCGTCGGTACCGGACTGATCGGCACCTCCGCCGCGCTCGCCCTGGCCGGCCGCGGGCTGACCGTCCATCTGGAGGACGCCGACCCGGACGCCGCCCGGACCGCCGCCTCCCTCGGCGCCGGCATCACCGATCCGGCCGACGGCCCGGTCGACCTGGCGATCATCGCCGTGCCGCCCGCCCTCGTCGGCAAGGTGCTCGCCGACTGCCAGCGCCGCAACCTGGCCCGCTGGTACACCGACGTCGCCAGCGTCAAGGCCGGCCCGCGCATCGAGGTCGCCGCGCTCGGCTGCGACACCGTCCACTACATCGGCAGCCACCCGATGGCCGGCCGCGAGCGCTCCGGCCCGCTGGCCGCCCGCGCCGACCTGTTCGAGGGCCGCCCCTGGGTGCTCACCCCCACCGACGACACCGACACGGAGACGCTCAACGCCGCCCTGGAACTGGTCGCGCTCTGCGGTGCGATGCCGATCGTGATGGACGCGGCCGCGCACGACCGGGCCGTCGCCCTGGTCTCGCACGCCCCGCAGCTGGTGTCCTCGCTGGTCGCCGCCCGGCTGGAGCACGCCGACGAGACCGCCATAAGGCTCTCCGGGCAGGGCGTTCGGGACGTCACCAGGATCGCCGCCTCCAACCCCGGCATGTGGGTCGACATCCTCTCCGCCAACGCCGGCGCGGTCGCCGACATCCTGGAGGAGGTCGCCTCCGACCTCGGGGAGACCGTCACCGCGCTGCGCGCCCTGGACGCCCCCGAGGAGGGCGAGCGCCGGGCGGGCGCGGCCGGGATCGAGGCGGTCATGCGGCGCGGCAACACCGGCCAGGCCCGCATCCCCGGCAAGCACGGCGCGCCGCCCACCCGGTACGAGACGGTGGCCGTGGTGCTCGGTGACCAGCCCGGCGAGCTGGGCCGGCTGTTCGGCGAGGTCGGCGCGGCCGGGGTCAACATCGAGGACGTCGTCATCGAGCACTCGACCGGCCAGCAGGTGGGCTTCGTCCAGCTGTCGGTGGCGCCGGGGGCGGTCAAGCCGCTCACGGTGGCGCTGCGGGCGAGCGGGTGGAGCGTCCGGGACTGATCGGGCTGCGGGGGCCGGTCGGCTTCCGGGACTTCGGGTGAGGGGTTCGGCCGAGGGGTTCGGTCGAGGGCTTCGGTTGAGGGGGGAGCAGGGGTGATCATCGAGTTGCCGCTGGGCGAGACCCGGCACGGGTCCTACGGCCGGCCGGTGGACCTGGGGAACGAGCGGTTCCTGCGCGCGGTGGTGGGTGGGGGCTTCCGGATCCACCACCGCAGCGTCGAAGCGCTGGTCGAACTGCCCCGACCGACGCCGCCGGACCCGGAGCCCGCCGAGCCGGAGCCGACCTGCAGCCTGCTGGTGCGGGCGGTCCACGCCGCGTTCGCGGAGCACCTGCCGCTCAGCCTGTCGCCGGACGTGCTCTGGTACGCGGTGGTGCACGAGGTGGCCGTGCACGCGCGGATGTACGCGCCGAGGTACCGGGCGCTGTTCGGCGGCGCCGAGGGGCGCCGGGAAGCGATCGTGGTCCGCGACGACACCCTGGCGGCGCCCGGGCCGGACTGGTCGCGGTCGATCCGGCTGGTGCGGGAGCCGCTGGCGGCGGCGGTCGGGGCCGAGCTGGTGGAGCTGTTCCAGCCGGCGTTCTCGACGACCACGCCCGACGACGGCTCCTGCGCGCTGGTGGCGCTGATGGACGTGGTCAGCCCCTACTACGCCTTCCGCTGGGAGACCCGCTGCGGCATCCCGCGGATCCGGCTGGAGGGCACGGCCGAGGACTGGGCGCTGCTGGTGGCGCGGGTCGCCGGGCTGGCGGAGCGCTTCGACTGGCTGGCGCCGTGGTTCGCCGAACTGCGCCCGGTGCTCGACGAGATCGCGGCGACCGCGGCGGGCGGGGCGGTCGACGACGAGTTCTGGCGCTCGCTCTTCAAGTGGCGGTCGATGTCCGGCGGCCCACGGGTGACCGGCTGGCTCACCGCCTTCCTCGCGCACACCCAGACCCCCGACGGGCCACGGCTGCGCCAGTCCTTCGGCTGGCGGGAGGCGGACGCCAACCCGTACCACCGGGACTCCTTCGCGGTGAACGACTTCCCCTCGCACGTCTCCAAGGTGCCGTTCGTCTGGGACCTCCTCGGCCGCGAGATCCCGATGGCCTTCACCGCCGGCATCCTCGGCATCGAGTGGGACGGGGAGTACCTGCGGCCCCGGCTGGGCAACGCCGTCCTGCAGGTCCTGGGCCCCGACCAGGGCTGATACCGGGCCTGGAGCCGGGGCTGAAGCCCGGGGCTGATACCGGCGCCGGTACCGGGGCTGATCCCGGGGCCGAGGGGGGCTGGCAGGGGGCTGGTACTGGGCTGATCGGGTGGCGGAGTGGGTAGGGCGGCGGTCCATTAACCTTGAGGGAGACAATCCCCTGCCGTCTGCCTCCCCAGGCCCCGGCTTTCACGCCCAGAGAGAGGTTCGGCCCCGTGGACACTGCCGACCGAGCGCACGCCCCGGTCGTCGTCGCGATCGACGGACCCTCCGGTTCGGGCAAGTCGACCGTCTCGCGGGCGGTGGCGGCCCGGCTGGGCCTGAGCTTCCTGGACACCGGCGCCATGTACCGGGCGATGACCTGGTGGATGCTGGCCAACGACGTCGACGTGGCCGACCCGGAGGCGGTGGCCGTCGCGTGCGGCAAGCCGGTGATCGTGTCGGGCACGGACGCGGACGGTCCCACCATCACGGTGGACGGCCAGGACGTCTCCGGACCGATCCGCGGCCCCGAGGTGACGGCGCAGGTCAGCGCCGTTTCCGCGGTGCCGGCGGTGCGGTCCCGGCTGGTGGAGCTGCAGCGCGGCTGCGCCGAGGTCGCCGAGCGCGGCATCGTCGCCGAGGGCCGGGACATGGGGACGGTGGTGTTCCCGAACGCCACCGCCAAGGTGTTCCTGACCGCCTCCGAGCAGGCCCGGGCCGAGCGCCGGGCGGCCGAGCTGCGCGCCAAGGGCGTCGACGAGGCGACCATCACCGCGATGGCCGCCGACCTCGCCCGCCGGGACGCCGCCGACTCCTCCCGGAAGACGGCCCCGCTGGCCCAGGCCGCGGACGCCGTCCTGGTGGACACCAGCGAGCTCACCCTGGAGCAGGTGATCGACCGGATCGCCGCGCTGGTGGAGGAGCGGGCCGGGATGTCGTCGGTCTGAATGGACGGACAGGTCCGAACGAACGGACAGGTCTGGACGGCCGGGCCGGTCTGAGGACCGGATCGGCCGGAATGATCAGGTCGGCCCGACGGCCACAATGGTCCGGACGACCGGAATGGCCTGAACGACCGGAATGGCCGGAACGGCCGAATGAGCTGCGGTGCCGCCGAGGTGCCGCGGAGACAACCATCGCGCTGCCCCGAGCGGGGCAGGTACGCACGGCGCGCCCCTGGGAAGGGCCGCGCCGGGAAACGGAACAGACGAACATGACCGCAGAGCACTCCGACACCGGCCACGGTGGACTGGACGCCGCCGACTACGCCGAGTTCATGGCCATCGCCGCCGAGGAAGGCTTCGACGTCGACGGCGTGGACGGCTTCGACGGCGCCGAGCACGTACCGCTGCCGGTGCTGGCTATCGTCGGCCGCCCGAACGTCGGCAAGTCGACCCTGGTGAACCGCATCATCGGCCGCCGCGAGGCCGTCGTCGAGGACAAGCCGGGCGTCACCCGCGACCGGGTCACCTACGAGGCCAGCTGGAACGGCCGCCGCTTCAAGGTCGTCGACACCGGCGGCTGGGAGATCGACGTCCTCGGCCTCGACGCGATGGTGGCCGCGCAGGCCGAGCTCGGCATCGAGCAGGCCGACGCGGTGCTGTTCGTGGTCGACGCCACCGTCGGCGCCACCGACACCGACGAAGCCCTGATCAAGCTCATCCGCCGGGCCGGCAAGCCGACCGTGCTGTGCGCCAACAAGGTCGACGGCCCCTCCACCGAGGCCGAGGCCGCCTACCTGTGGTCGCTGGGCCTGGGCGAGCCGCACCCCGTCTCCGCGCTGCACGGCCGCGGCTCGGGCGACCTGCTCGACGCCGTCATGGACGCGCTGCCCGAGGCCCCGCCGCAGACCTTCGGCGACGCCGCCCCCGGCGGCCCGCGTCGCATCGCGCTGATCGGCCGCCCGAACGTCGGCAAGTCCAGCCTGCTGAACAAGGTCGCCGGCGAGGAGCGGGTGGTCGTCAACGAGCTGGCCGGCACCACCCGCGACCCGGTCGACGAGATGATCGAACTCGCCGGCAAGACCTGGAAGTTCGTCGACACCGCCGGCATCCGCCGCCGGGTCCACCTGACCGCCGGCGCCGACTTCTACGCCTCGCTGCGCACCTCCTCCGCGCTGGAGAAGGCCGAGGTCGCGGTCGTCCTGGTCGACGCCAGCGAGACCCTCGCCGAGCAGGACACCCGGATCATCTCGATGGCCGTCGAGGCCGGGCGCGCCGTCGTCATCGCCTACAACAAGTGGGACCAGATGGACGAGGAGCGCCGCTTCTACCTGGAGCGCGAGATCGAGCGCGACCTCGTCCAGGTGCAGTGGGCCCCCCGGGTCAACGTCTCGGCCAAGACCGGCCGGCACATGGAGAGGCTCGTCCCGGCGATCGAGACCGCGCTGGAGGGCTGGGAGACCCGCATCCCGACCGCGCGGCTGAACGCCTTCCTCGGCGAGCTGGTGGCCGCCCACCCGCACCCGATCCGCGGTGGCAAGCAGCCGCGCGTCCTGTTCGGCACCCAGGCGGGCATCCGTCCGCCGCGGTTCGTGCTGTTCGCCTCGGGCTTCCTGGAGGCCGGCTACCGGCGCTTCATCGAGCGCCGGCTGCGTGAGGAGTTCGGCTTCGTCGGGACGCCGATCTCGATCTCGGTGCGGGTCCGGGAGAAGCGCAAGCGGAAGTAGGACGTCGTGATCCACCGGCAGTAGTCGGTGGGTGCCGGCAGTAGGTGTGGGCGAGGGCCCCGTCACGGTGGTGGCGGGGCCCGGGGGGGGTGTGCCGGGTGGGGGGGGGGGTGGGGCAGCGGGGGGGTTCGTGGGTGTCGCCCGTGCGGCCCGGGGGGAGGGAGAGCATCTGGCGGTGGCGGCCGCCGGTGGGCGCGGCGGTGGCGACGCCGGTGGCGGTGCCCATCGCCGGGGCGGGGGCCGGGGGCGGCGCGGGCATCGAGTGCGGGATCGGGCCGAGGTAGCCGGCGGCCACCCAGCCCTGGCCGTTGGTGAACTGGGGCGGCGGGGGCGGGGTGTGCTGAGGGGCGGTGGCCGCCGGGGCGGCTTGGCCGAAGCCGTCGCTGGTCGGGGCGGCGGGCTCGGAGTGGGGGTGCGGCTGAGGCTGAGGGGCGCTGTGGCCGGTGTGGCCCATCGCGCTGTGGTGGGTGTGGCCGGTGGTGCTGTGGTGGGTTTGGCCGGTGTGGCCAGTGTGGCTGGTGGCGCCGTGGCCGGAGTGGCCGGTGGCGTGCCCTGCGGAGTGGCCGTGCTGCTGGCTCGGCATGAACTGCGGCAGGCCGGGCGGCTGCCCCCCGTAGCTGTGGAAGGCCTGGTGCTGGGGCGGGTACGGGCGCGGTTCGCCGAGCACCGGGTAGCCGTCGCGGACCGCGAAGCCGGTGAACTTCAGGTCCTCCTCGCCCGAGCGGTCGCCCGGGAGCGCGCGGAACAGCCGCCGGTACTCGGAGTACAGCTCGTCGTAGATCGGCGTCGTCGAGTGCGGGTGCTCCGCGTCGTACGACGGGCGCATGCCGGGGATCGAGCGGGGGGCGGTGGTGGACCGGCCGGGGGACGCGGAGACGTCGTAGCTGTACACACAGGGGCCAACGAGTGAGGGGTCACGGGGATGCGGGGTGCCGGGGACCGGCCGGAAGGCGGCTTGTGCTGAGGGAGAGGCCGCCTTCCGGCGGGTGCTTCGGCGGGTGCTTCGGCGGGTGCGGAGCCGGGGTGCGGAGCCCGGGCGTGGAGCCCGGGTGCCGACCGGTCGGGGGGCGGTTGGGGCGGGGTGCGGAGGGGGCGGGGGCGAGGGGCCGG
>NZ_JBHWIJ010000203.1:0-6411 GCF_042732255.1 Kitasatospora sp. NPDC059803
GAAACGCCTGGGCGGCCGCCGACTCCGCGGAGAAGGCCGCCCGTCTGGCGAAGGCCGCCGGAGCCGGCTCCAATCGCGCGCAGAGCGCGGCCGAGCAGGCCCGCCGCCACGCCTCCGAGGCCGACCGGGCCGCGAACGCCTCCGCGGCACTGGCCCGCCAGTCAGCCCAGGCTGCCTACCAGGCCCGCGACGCCGCCCGCTCCGCCGCCACCCACGCCGAGAACGCCGCCACCGCCGCAGACAACGCCGCCCAGCACGCAGGCCAGTCCGCCGAAGCGGCTGCCGAGGCCACCCGACAGGCGGAGGAGGCCAGGAAGGCCGCGAACACGGCGAGCGAGGCGGTCAAGACCGCCGGCGGTGTCTACGAACTCGCCCGCAAAACCGAGGCCGAGGACCTCGCCGCTCGTACCGCTGCATCCGTCGAGGCCGCCCGCGACCTGAAGACCGCGGACGACGAGGACACCGCAGGCATCGGCGCCATACTCGCCGAATGGCAGGCCCAGGACCAGGAGGCCGCCACCCTGACAGCAGAGGCCACCCGGCCCGACGCGGACTCCAAGGCACTCGCTGCCAGGGGTCGCAAGGCGGCCCTTACGGCTATGAAGACCGGCGGACCCTGGAGCCAGGAAGCCGCCGCTGACGCTCTCTCCGGGACCGACGACACCGTCCTCGACTGGGTGCGCACCGGCCGTGACAAGGCCGAGCGGGACGACATGCGCCAGAGTGTGTGGGAGGTCGCCCAGGACAGTTCCGATGAGGTCGTACGCACCGCCGCGGCCCAGGCTCTGAAGGGCGACGCCGACCAGGTCAAGGCCTTCTACACCGTCGGCCAGTACGAGGCCGCAGTTACCGACAACCGCGTCCGCGCCTACCAGCTGATCGCCACCGGCGGCACCAGTGTCAAGGAAGCCGCCGAGAAGGCCCTACGGGACGGCTCGCCCAAGGCCGTCGCCGCCTTCCTGCGGACCGGTCAGCGCATGGCGCGCCAGACCGATGAGCGCGTCAGCGCCTACCAACTGCTCGCCAGTGGCGGGCCGGAGGTCCAGGCCGCAGCCAAGATCGCGCTTGCCGGCACGCCCGAGCTCGTCCATGACTTCCTGACGGCCGGCCAGTATATGGCCGACCGCAAGGACCAGCTCGCCACCACCCACGCCGCGCAGATGAGCCGCCTGGTCGCCGAAGCGTCCCAGACCGCGGCGAAGGCCCAGCAGGACGCCTGGGAGGCCACCGAGGCCGCGGCCGTGGCGAGCAACGCGTCCGCCGAAGCGGACAACGCCCACAACCAGGCTCGCGCCTCTGCTGCCCAAGCCGACCAGTACGCCGCGAACGCCAAGACGTCCGCCCAGGACGCCGAAGGCTCCGCCGCCCGAGCAAGCAAGTCCGCCACCACCGCCCGTAACGCTGCACAGATGGCAGCACGTGACGCGAGTAAGGCCACGGCATCCGCTGCCCGCGCACGGGCCTCTGCCAATCAGGCACGCGGATCCGCCGACTCGGCACGCGAGGCTTCGTTCGAGGCCCACGTCTCCGCGGTCGCGGCAGGGAAGGATGCCACGCAGGCTAAGCAGGCCGAAGGCGAAGCCTGGGACATCGTTGCAGAGAAGCGGAGTCAGGAGCGCACCGCCGCATTGAAGGCCGAGGACGAGCGTATCCAGGCCGAAGCCAAGCAGGTCGAAGAGGAGTTCACGAAGGAGCTGGAGAAAGAAATCCGGGCGGGGATCGAGAAGGACAAGAAGACCCAGGAGGAAAGCAGGAAGAACACCTGCTACGTCGGCCTCTATGTATCCCCCATTTACCTTGCCGAATGCTCGATACGGAAGGGGGACAAGGCAGAGTTCCACGACAGTACGCAGGAAGAAATGCAGGCCATGAAGCAGCTCTTCAAGACTGCCCTGGGCGTTGACACCTTCCAGGAATGCGTCGCGCAGAAAAGCGTCGCCTCCTGTGCGCAACTCGCCGTCGAACTCATCCCGGCTGGGAAGACCGTCAAGCTCCTGACACTCGCAAAGAAGGTCAAGACGGCGGAGGAGGCGGCTAAGGCATCACGAATCAACCGTCTTGAGCAATCCGTCGAGACGTGCGTTGGGAAGAACAGCTTCCCCGCGGGAACTCTTGTCCTGATGGCTGACGGATCAAGCCGTCAAATTGAACAGATCCGCGTCGGCGACCACGTGAGGGCCACCGACCCGGAATCCGGCGAGACCAGTTCCCGCCGCGTCGACGCCACCATCTACACACCCGACGACCGCGACTTCACTGACCTTATGATCATATCTCCGGACCGTGCTACCGGAATGATCACCTCGACCGGCAATCACCCCTTCTGGGTCGAGAGCCAACGTACCTGGCGAAACGCCGCCGACCTCAAGGCCGGCGATACCCTGCGTACAGCCACCGGCCAGACTGCACAGATCACCTCCACCAGGCACTGGAAGACCCTCCAACCTGCATACAACCTCACCGTCAACACCGTCCACACGTACCATGTGCTCGCCGGTGCTACACCGGTCCTGGTCCACAACAGCGGAGGATGCCTCATCGTCCTCCGGAACTGGAGCAGCCAGCAGTTCAAGGTCGGAAATGAGGCCTTCCTGCTCGACAGGAAGGGGATGGACCATATCCTTACCCGCCACCACCCGAAGTACTGGGATGGCTCGGTAAAGGTACAGCAGTCCTTCTTTGATGCAAAGATGAGCGTTGAAGATGTTCAAAGCGCCATCGAACAGGTTATGAAAATGAATCGCGACGATCTGCTTAAGAAGGGTAGCCGCGGCATGTATCAGATCAAGGGAAAGGTCAACGGCGTCGACTACGTGCTCGGCATGAACAGGGGCCGGGTTGGCCAGTTCTATCCGGTGAATTCATAGAGGGGTCGGTTAAATGATCGAGATCGAGACGTTCTTGAAGACCGCGGACGGCGAGTTTGTGAAGGTGGAATCCTGTCACACCCCGCCGCCCGACCTCGACTACATCGAAGGCGCCATCCGGATTTCGGTTGACGGAATAGATATTATTGGCCTTCGGGAGTGCGATTACGTCGACCAACTCTGGTGCTATGTTGCCGAGATGGCGGCGAAGCTCAATTTGCCGGGCCGCGTGGAAACATACTTCCCTGATCAGCCGATCAAGCTTTCATTTGAAGTCAAAGGGGCCAGGGTTCTGGTTTCGGCTCATATTGGAAAAGAGACTAGAAGGGCAAATGTCTCATTGATCGAGCTCCGGGATCAGGTCAAAGCTGCTGGAATAGCCTTCTTTGGGAAGATGTCGGAGATTGCTCCGGCTAATTCTTACGCTGAGGCGCAGCGCGATTTGTCAGTCTAACCAGCCCAGAGGCCCTGCCGGGAAGAAATCCGACCTCGGCAGGGCCTTTGCATGGGAGCGGGCCGTTCAGCCTCGGCAGGACAGCGTCGACTGGTGTCGGCCCTCGGACGAACCCTGCGGAAGAGTCGGACGGCAGCCTTCGGATCCAGCGCCATCTGGTCCCGAACCCGCCACAGACGGAGGCCGCACCGACGTGACACAGCAAGGCGGCGACAGTACCGAAGTCCCCACGGAAGACGCGGACACCACGAGGACCAGTTCCCAGTACAAGCCGGGTGCCGCTCCTCGACGCCTTCCGTGGGACCAAGACATCGCTGTAGTGGTGCGGACCAGCGCGCGGCCCCGGTGAAGACCGCCACCGTAGGCGACGTGGTCGGCGAGGGGGCCGGGTTAGTTGCCGACGACCCGAATGAAGGAGCCACCTCACCCCCCGCCATCTCCGAGCGGGTCATGACCGTCAGAGGCGACCAGGCCGGCCGGGGTGGCGCCGAGCCCGATCGAATCGTGGCTGGCGGTGGGTTTTCGGTGGTTCAGCGGTACCGGAACTGCTGGTGAAGGCGGGGTGCTTCGGTTTGCCAGTGCGCGGGGGTCGCTCCAGCGCTGGTGGGAAGCGTCCGCCCCGGGGGTGTGCCAGTTTTGGTAGAGCGTGGGAGGGTTGCTGTAGCCCGCCGCGAGCAGCGAGGACAGCAGCGGTTGGTCGGCTCGCATGCCCGCTTCCACCCGCAGCAGTACCTCCAACTGGTCGCCCGGGTGATTGGCGGGCAGCACGCGGCCCAGATGGCGGCGCAACTGCGATTAGGGTGCGTATTTGGTTGTGATCAATTTTTGGGGTTCGACTGCGTGGGCGGGTCCTGATCCGGTAGACCATGTTGCGTGACGCGGACGCAACTATCAGTTGCTGAGTGGGAGTTCATCGGGCCATATCTGTCGATCGGCGAGTACGGCCCGTACCCGGAGCGGCTGCGGCTGCAGTTCGAGGGCGTGATCTGGCGGTTCAAGACGGGCGGGCAGTGGCGGGAGATGCCGGGGGAGTTCGGCGCGTGGTCGACCGTCTCCAATCGCTTCCGGCAGTGGCGTGACGCGGGCGTCTTCGAAGCCCTGCTGGAGGGCGCGATCGCGGAGGCCGCGAGGCGGGGCGAGGTGGATCTGTCACTGGTCAGCGTGGATTCCACCACCGTTCGGGCCCACCACGATGCCGCCGGGATGCACCTGGGCCGTGACGCCCTGGAGGCCCTGGAGAAGGCCGCGGACGAGGCGGAGAAGGCCCGGCAAAAAGGGGCGGCCCGCAGGAACAAGACGGACAGGACGCCGCAGATGATCCGGGACGCGAGGAGCGGCGACGTGTCCGGCGGCGCAGGCTGCGGCTGAAGGCCGCGCTGCTCGGACGCTCCAGAGGCGGTCAGACCAGCAAGATCCACGTCGCCGGCGACCGCAGGTGCGGCCCGCTGGTGTTCGTGCTGACCGAGGGGCAGGCCGCCGACAGCCCTCAGCTCATCCCCGTGCTCGAGAAGTTACGGGTCCGCGGGCCGGTCGGCCGCCCCCGCACCCGGCCCGACGCGGTCGCCGGGGACAAGGCCTACTCGTCCCGCGGCAACCGCGCCCACCTGCGTCAACGCAAGGTCAAGGCGGTCATCCCGGAGAAGAAGGACCAAGCCGCGAACCGGAAGAAGAAGGGCAGCAAAGGCGGCCGGCCCGTCAGCCACGACGTCGACCTCTACAAGGAGCGCAACACCGTCGAGCGCCTGATCAACAAACTGAAGGCCTGGCGAGGCATCGCCGCCCGATACGACAAGACGCCCGCCAGCTACCTCGCCGGCCTCCACCTTTGCGGCGCGATGATCTGGATCAAAGACCTCACCAGCACCACCCATTGATCACAACCGAATACGCGCCCTAGTTCCTCGGCACCAGAGTGTTCTCGTTGGTGCGGCCGTTGGCGTAGTCGTCGATGTTACGGGTGGTGGCGTCGATGATCTGGGTGACGGCGGTGTGGGTGAAGTAGGCCTGGTGGCTGGTGACGAGGACTTGGGGGAAGGTGACGAGGCGGGCGAGGGTGTCGTCGGTGATGCCTTCGATGGAGCGGTCGGTGAAGAAGACGCCGGTTTCTTCTTCGTAGACGTCGAGGCCGACGCCGGAGAGGCGGCCGGCGCGGAGGGTTTCGACGAGGGCGGCGCTGTCGATGAGGCCGCCGCGGCTGGAGTTGACGAGGATGGCGTCGTCCTTCATCCGGGCGAGGGCGGCGGCGTCGATGAGGTGGTGGGTGGCGGGGAGGAGGGGGACGTGGAGGCTGATCAGGTCGGCGCGGGTGAGGAGTTCGGGGAGTTCGGTGTAGGTCATGCCGAGGTCGAGGCAGGCGGGGTTGGGGGCGATGTCCCAGCCGAGGAGTTCGGTGCCGAAGCCGGCGGCGATGCGGGTGAAGCACTCGCCGATCTTGCCGGTGCCGATGACGCCGATGGTCATGCCGTGGATGTCGCGGCCGAGGAGGCCGTCGAGGCGGAAGTCGAACTCGCGGGTGCGGGTGGCGGCGCGGGTGAGGCGGCGGTTGACGGCCAGGGCCAGCGTCCAGGCGTGTTCGGCGACGGCGTAGGGGCTGTAGTAGGAGACGCGGGCGACGGTGAGGCCGAGGTCGGCGGCGGCGTCGAGGTCGATGTTGTTGAAGCCGGTGGAGCGTTGGGCGATCAGCTTGGTGCCGCCGGCGGCGAGGGCGGCGAGGGTCTCGGCGTCGAGGACGGCGTTGACGCTGCTGCTGACGGCGGGGTAGCCGGCGGCGAGTGGGGCGGTGTCGCGGTTGAGGAACATGCTCAGGCAGCGCAGCCCGTGCCGGCCGGCGAAGGCCTGTTCCAGCAGCGGCCGTTCGTCGGCCTGCACCCCGTACGCGAGGATCTCCATCGGTTGCCCTTCCGCGAGTGGTTCGCTCCACCGGCCACGCTAGCGGGGCCGTCGCAGGGGCGCCCGTCGGACGCACGAGGGGCCGGGCGCGGGGGGGGGCGGGGCCCCGCCCGGGGGGGGGGGGGGCGCTTTCCCGGTACCCCCCCCCGGGGGGGGCCAGCGGGAAGGGGGTGAGCCAGTGTCTTATACACAAAAACCGAC
>NZ_JBHWIJ010000203.1:6421-10086 GCF_042732255.1 Kitasatospora sp. NPDC059803
GGCCCCCGCGGGGGGGGGGCGCCGCCCCCGCGCCCGGGGGGGGGGGGCCGGCGGGGGCGCCGCGGCCCCCCGGCGGCGCCCCGGGGGGGGGGGCCCCCCCCCCCCCCCCACGGGGCGGGGGAGGTCAGATGACCGTCTCCGCCTCCAGGTAGCGCTCCTGCGGGACGGTCTTCAGCTCGGCGACCGCCTCGGCGATCGGCACCAGGTTGATGTTGGTGCCCTGCAGCGCGGTGATGTGCCCGAACGCGCCCTTGTGGACGGCCTCGACGGCGTGCCAGCCGAAGCGGGTGGCGAGCACCCGGTCGTACGCGGTCGGGGTGCCGCCGCGCTGGGTGTGGCCGAGGATCACCGGGCGGGCCTCCTTGCCGAGGCGGTGCTCCAGCTCGCGGGAGAGCTGGGTGGCGATGCCGGTGAACCGCTCGTGGCCGTAGATGTCCTTGGTGCCCTCTTCCCAGTGCATGGTGCCGGGCTCGGGCTTGGCGCCTTCGGCGCAGACCACGATGGCGAACTTCTTCTGCCGGTCGAAGCGTTCGCGGACGACGGCGGTCAGCTTGTCGATGTGGAACGGCCGCTCCGGGACGACGATGGCGTGCGCGCCGGCGGCCATGCCCGCGTTGAGCGCGATCCAGCCGGTGTGGCGGCCCATGACCTCGACGACCATGACCCGCTGGTGGGATTCGGCGGTGGTCTTCAGCCGGTCCAGCGCCTCGGTGGCGACCGAGACGGCGGTGTCGAAGCCGAAGGTGACGTCGGTGGAGGCGATGTCGTTGTCGATGGTCTTCGGGACCCCGACCACCGGCAGTCCGGCGTCGCTCATCAGCTTGGCGGCCTTGAGGGTGCCCTCGCCGCCGATCGGGATCACCGCGTCGATGCCGAGGTCCGCGCACAGTCGCTTGGCGCGCTCGACGCCGTCGCGCAGGTGGCTGGGCTGGACCCGGGACGAGCCGAGGATCGTGCCGCCCTGGGCCAGGATGCCGCTCACCGAGTCGAGGGTGAGCGGCCGGTGGACGCCCTCCAGGAGACCGCGCCAGCCGTCCTGGAAACCGATGATCTCGTCGCCGTGGTCGACCACCCCCCGGTGGACCACGGAACGGATCACCGCGTTCAGGCCGGGGCAGTCACCGCCGCTGGTCAGCACTCCGATACGCATTAGCTTTGCAACTCCCGAGCAGAACCGAGGAACGGCCGGACTACAGGCTGGGACGACGAGCCGTCACCGTAGCGGGGCGCTCCCACGCCGGAGTGGCGGGGAGGTGGCCGCGGGGTGAAGGACCGGCCGATCCGGACAGAACGCCCGAAAACGGCCGCGAAGTCGAGCATACGGCCCCTGGTCCGGCCGGGCAGGAGCCGACGCGGGAGCGGCGCCGTCGGCGCCCCCGCGCGGAAGTGCAGCCTGCTGCCGAGGAGGGTGTGCAGTAGGCAGCCCCATTGTGGTACGTCCGGGGCCGCCCCTGAACCGGGTGACCGCATCGCGGGCACCCGGGGTTCGGGGCGGGCGGACGTACTACGCGGGGCGCGTCGTGGCGGCGATGCGCTCGGCGCGCAGCGCGTCGTACCAGGTGGTGTCGGCCGGCGGCAGGGCGTTGACGTCCAGCGCCAGCTTGATCAGCATGTCGGCCACGGCGGGGTTGCGGGCCAGCACCGGGCCGTGCAGGTAGGTGCCGAACACGGTGTCCCGCCAGGCGCCCTCGGTGCCGTCGCCGGTGCCGTGGCCCCGGCGGGCGACCACGGTGGCCAGCGGCTGGACGCCCTGGCCGAGGTGGGTGACGCCCTGGTGGTTCTCGAAGCCGGTCAGCTGCGGCAGGCCGAGGCGCGGGTCGACGTCGGCGAGGACGTCGCCGACGCAGCGGGCGCCGTCGCCGCGGGTGGTCCAGACGTCGAGCAGGCCGAGGCCCGGCTCGCGCTCGCCGAGGTCGTTGACGAACTCGTGGCCCATGATCTGGAAGCCCGCGCAGACGCCGAAGATGATCGCGCCGTTCTCGGAGGCCCGGATCAGGCCGCTGTCGTTGCGCAGCCGCTCGGCGGCGAGCCGCTGCGGACGGTCCTCGCCGCCGCCGATCAGGTAGATGTCGCCGCTGGTGGGGACGGACTGGTCGGAGCGGACGTCGATCCGGGTCACGTTGAGATGGCGCTGGCGGGCCCGGCGCTCCACGACCAGGGCGTTGCCGCGGTCGCCGTAGGTGCTGAGCAGGTCCGGGTAGACCCAGACCACGCGCAGGCTGCTCTCACTCATCCTCGAAGGCCTTCCGTCACGATCAGATGGGGCTGCAGGCGCGGCATCAGCCGGCCACGACCTTCCGCAGCTGCTGGAAGGCGGTGTAGTTGGCGATGGCCTCGATCCGGCCGGGCGGGGCCATCCGGACGGCCTGCTCCAGCGTGTCCACCACGTGGAACTGCAGTCCGGCGACCTCCAGGCGGACGGCCAGGTCCAGCTTGCGCTGCCCCATCACGAACACCGGGTGCCCGGCGAGGCGCTCGTAGTCGACGTCCCACAGCCAGGAGGTGTCCGTGCCGTCGGCGTCGAGCGCGTTGACGGAGAGGATCACCGGCGCGGGCGGGCCGTCGATCAGCGAGAAGGTCTCCAGCCAGCCGGCCGGGTTCTTGGCCAGCAGCAGCCGGATGTCCCGGCCCTGGTACTGGACCACGTCGTAGCGGCCGGCGACGGCCGAGACCGAGCGCATCCGCTCCAGCGCGACCTGCGGGGAGACGCCGAACACGGCGGCGACGGCGGCCGAGCTGGTGGCGTTGGCCAGGTTGGCCCGGCCGGGCAGCTGGAGCTGGATCGGCCAGGCGCCGCGCTGCGGGTCGATCACGTGGGTGCCCTGGAGCGCCCAGTGCGGGTTGGGGCGCCGGAAGCCGCACTCCTGGCAGAACCAGTCGTCGCCGGGGCGCTGCATCACACCGCCGCAGGCGGGGCAGGACCAGGCGTCCTCCTTCCACGCCTGCCCGGCGGCCACCCAGACCACCTTCTTGCAGGAGGAGGCGGCCCAGGTCACCAGCGGGTCGTCGGCGTTGGCGATGACCACGGCCTCGGTGTCCTGAAGGCCCTCGCGCCACTTCTCGGCCATCATCCGGGTCTCGGCGGCGCGGTCGAGCTGGTCGCGGGAGAGGTTGAGCAGGGCGATCGCCTTGGGGCGGGTGTCGCGGGCGACGCCCGCCAGGTACTTCTCGTCGACCTCGATCACGCCGAAGCGGGCGTCCGAGCCGCCGGCCAGGGCGGAGGTGATGCCGGCCGGCATGTTGGCGCCCAGGGCGTTGGAGACCACCGGGCCGGCGGCGCGCAGCGCCTCGGCGATCAGGCGGGTCGTGGTGGTCTTGCCGTTGGTGGCGCTGACCAGGACGACGTCGAGGTGGTCGGCGAGGGTGGCGAGCAGGTCGGGGTCGAGCCTCAGGGCGACCTTGCCGCCGATCACCGAGCCGCTTCCGCGTCCGGCCTTGCGGGACACGGCGGCAGCGACCCGACCGGCCGTGACCGCGATCTTGGCGCGGGCCGGCAGCGAGGCGTCGCGTGCGCCTGTGGGCTCCGATTCGGTGCCTGCCATGCTCAGTGGTTCCTCCTTGCTGCGGCACCACCCGGGTCCGGATTAACGGGCCGTCGGGGGGGGGGGGCGGGGGCCGCCCGACCACGACCCCCCCCCGCGCGCCGCAAGGGACCGCCCGGCGGA
>NZ_JBHWIJ010000203.1:10096-14952 GCF_042732255.1 Kitasatospora sp. NPDC059803
GGGGGGGGGGGGGGGGGTGGGTGTGTTGGGGGGGGGGGGGGGCCGGGCCCCGCCCACCGCCCCCGCCGCCCGGCTCGACGATCCGGACCCCAGGCAGCCTGCTGCGACGCGGCCGGAGGCGCCGCCTCGGGCGCCCTGACGGATCGTCGGGGAAGACGGTGTACGGAGGGGGCCTTCGTCGCTTGGGACGCTCTCCGGGCTCTCGGGGTTCCCGGGTGAGGATGTGGTGAAGAAAAGATCAGCGGCCCGGGCGGGCGCAGGAGACCGGCTCGTCGGCGGCCAGCGTGGCGGTGATCACCAGGGTGCCGTCCTCGGCCCGGAAGTCCAGCGGGGCGGCCAGCCGGCGCATCGCGGTGATCAGCCCGGTGTTGGAGGCGTGGGTCACCGCGTACACCGTCGTCACACCGGCCGCCCGGGCCGCCGCCGAGAGCTGCCGCAGCAGGGCCGGCCCGAGTCCGCGCCGCTGCCAGGTGTCCTCGACCAGCACCGCCAGCTCCGCCTCGTCGTCGTCCCACATCAGGTGCCCGAGGGCGACGATCCGCCCGTCGGCGGCCGTCGCGGCGAGGCTGTGGCCGTGCCGGGCGTCCAGCAGGTGGTCCAGGTAGCGGCCGGCGTCGCGGACCGGCCCGTGGTAGCGCAGCCGCAGCGAGGCGGGGGAGCAGCGGAGGTGCATCGCCAGGGCCGCGGCCCGGTCGGCCGGTCCGGCGGGGCGCAGCGTCAGCGCCGCCCCGTCCGCCAGCGTCAGGCGGGACGGCGCCGCCCGGTCCGGCTCCGTCACGGCTCGCGGCCGGTCGACCGGGGGGTGCGGACGGGCGGGCCGCAACGGGCCCCCGGCGAGCGCGGGCAGCCGGGCGGCCTGGCCCTCGGGCGCCGCGCACCTGCGGTCGGACCTGCGGAAAGGCCGGTGCCAGAGCCGTTCGGGGCGAGTGCGTGATGCCGTCATGCCGCCGACGCTACCGACGCCGCGCTTCCGGCCGGTTACGTGATCGTGAACGCAGGAATGACCTGGGCGGTTCCGGAGCGTGACGAGCGTGGCCATGTTCCGGGGGCTCGATCGGACTCGACCGGGCTCGACCGGACTCGACCGGGCTCGGACACCAGGGTGGCCGACGGGCCTGGGGTGCTCGCCCGGCCCCGACCGGATCATTGACCTGAACACGCTCACGGATGGCGCAGAATCCGGGAACGGACGAGCCCCTTCGGATAGGGATGGCTCGGCTTTCCGCCGATCCCACCTCCCCCGAAGGGGCCCACATGTCCTTCCCCTCGTCCCTCCTGAAGAAGTCCGCCCTCGTGCAGCGGTCCGTACTGGGCGTGGCGTGCTGCGCACTGCTGCTGGCCGCGCCGATCGCCCTCGCCCAGCCGGCGGCCGCCGCGGACGGGCCCAAGACGCCCCAGGAGGCCGCCGCCTGCAAGGCTGTCGTCTCCACGCTGCTCGGCGGCTTCGGGTCGATGCTCGCGAACTCGGCGTGCGTCGTCCAGCCGAGCGACAGCTGAGCGACAACTGAGCGGCGGCCGGGCGACGGCCGAGTGATGGCCGGGCGACCCGGCGGGCCGGGGCCACCCGAGGGACCGCCTCAGGCCCCGGCCACCGCTGCCACATGGGCGGCCGTATCTCACGGCTGCGCCGAGCGGTCAGGGGTGGGACGGGTCGTCGGGGAGGGTGAGGGTGGCGAGGGCGCCGCCGTCGGGGTGGTTGGTGAAGGTGAGGTCGGCGCCGATGACCCGGGCGTGGCCGGTGGCGATGGTGAGGCCGAGGCCGTGGCCGCGTCCGCGTTCGGGGGCGTTGGTGCGGAAGCGCTGGGGGCCGCGGGCGAGGAGGTCGTCGGGGTAGCCGGGGCCGTGGTCGCGGACGGTGATCCGGTGGCCGTCGACGTGCAGCCGGATCGGCGCGGTGCCGTGCCGGTGGGCGTTGAGCAGCAGGTTGCCGAGGATGCGGTCGAGGCGGCGCAGGTCGGTGCGGACCTGGCGGTCGGCGGCCGCGTCCACGTCCACGTCGACCTCCAGGCCGGTGAGCGTGACGGTGCGGCGCACCGCGCGCTCCAGCGGGACGGGGGCGAAGTCCGGGATCTCGGCGTCGGCGTCGAGGCGGGAGACCTCCAGCAGGTCCTCGACCAGCGAGCGCAGGGCCTGCACCCGGTTCTGGACGAGTTGGGTGGGGCGGCCGGGCGGGAGCAGTTCGGCCGCGGTGACCAGGCCGGTGAGCGGGGTGCGCAGTTCGTGGGCGACGTCCGCCGTGAAGCGTTGCTCGTCCTCCAGCCGCTGGTGCAGGGTGCGGGACATCAGGTCGACGGCGGCGGCGAGGTCGGCGACCTCGTCCTTCCCGTCGACGAGCTCGCCGATCCGGGTGTCCGTCCGGCCGGCGGCGATGCCCCGGGCGGCCGTCGCCGCGGTGCGCAGTCGGCGGCTGATCCGGTCGGCGACGAGCACGCCGGCCAGGACCGTGGTGAAGACCGCGGCGACGACGGTGATCAGGATGATCCGGTCGAGGTCGGCGATCGCCTGCCGGTCCTGGGTGAAGTCCACCCGGACGGAGAGCACCCCGGTCTGGACCGGTCGGGCTGCCCACATCGACTCGCCCTGCGGACCGCCGGCGAGCAGCGAGCCCTCACGGCCGCCGGCCGCGAGCGTCCGCAGCCCCTCGGGCAGCGCCGGGTCGTCCAGGGCGAACCGGTCGGTGACCTCGCCGCGCTTGTAGGTGTCCACGGCGGAGCCGAGCGCGGCGAGCGCGGCGGCGCGGGCCTGGTCCACGTGCTGACGGATCATCGCCTGGTGGACCAGCAGGCCGACGGCCACCGCCACCAGGACGGCGATGGCGGCGACGGCGGTGGCGATCTGACGGCGCAGGGTCATGCCGGACGCCGCAGTTTGTAGCCGAACCCGCGGACGGTCTCGATCCGGCCGGAGCCGATCTTGGCGCGCAGCCGCTGCACGTGGACGTCCACCACCCGGGTGTCGGCGCCCCAGTCGTAGTCCCAGACGCGTTCCAGCAGGGTGGAGCGCTCCAGCACGATGCCGGGCGCGGCGGTGAACTCCAGCAGCAGCCGAAGCTCGGTGGGGGTGAGCGGGACGAGGTGGCCGTCGACGCGCACCTCCATGCTGTCGGTGTCCACCTGCATGCCGTCGAAGCTGCGCAGCGCGGAGGAAGGGGCGTCCGCAGGCACGGCGGCGGTGGGAACGGCGGCGGCAGGGGCGGTGACGGGAGCGGCGGGGTCCACCGGCTCCTCGGGCAGCGCGGGTTCGGCCGGGACCACCCGCACCCGGCGTAGCACGGTGCGGATCCGGGCGACCAGCACGGCGCTCTCGAAGGGCTTGACGACGTAGTCGTCCGCCCCGGCCTCCAGACCGGACACCACGTCGACCGGGTCGGTGCGCGCCGACATCATCAGGATCGGCAGCTGGCTCTCCTCCCGGATCCGGCGGCAGAGGCCGACCCCGTCGAGGAGCGGCAGCATGACGTCCAGCAGGAGGAGGTCGGGGCGCACGGCGTGGAAGGCCTCCAGGCCCTCCAGGCCGTCGGCGGCCGTGGTGACCGGGAAGCCGTAGCGCTCCAGGGCCATCCGGGTGGCCTCCCGGATCACCTCGTCGTCCTCGACGAGCAGGATGTGCGGGTGGGCGGGCGCGGCTGCGGGGGTCATGGCTTCGCTTCCGAGGGAGCCGAGGGCGGGCGGACGGGGACCGGGACGGCCGTCTTCGGGGAGGAGACGCCCGCGCCGGCGCCGGCTTCGGGCAGGGAGGGCTGCGGCTGGGCGGATGGGCGGCCGCTGCGCTGGGCGACGGCGGGGCCGGCGGAGGGCGTGCTGGTGGGCGTCTGTGCGGCGCCGTTCGTGGCTCCGCCGGCCGGGCCGGCGATCGGGCCGGCGATCGGGCCGGTGTCCTCGACCTTCCGCTCCAGCAGGCCGAGCCGGACACCGTCCCACTGGTAGTGGCTGCTGGTCCGGACGAACGCGCCGGTCGGCTCGTAGAGCCACAGGTCGGATCCCACGGTCGCGGCGCTGAACCCCTTCAGCACCTCGACCTGGAGGATGGGCAGCAGCCGGTCGTCGGCCAGCAGGTAGACGTGCAGGACCACGGGCCCGGGGGTGGCGACGGCGACGACCAGTTCCTCCCGCCCGTCGCCGGTGAGGTCACGGAACTCGGGGCTGCGGACGTCGCAGGCGGGGCAGGAGTCCAGGGCGCGCCGCTCCTCCGGGCCCACCGTGGAGTCCTTGGCGAGGACGGTGCGGACGTCGACCGTCTTGATGTCGTGCCCGGGGACGGTCACGTCCGGGACGGGTTGCGGCGCGGCCTGGGTGGCGGCCCCGGCGCCGGTGGCGGGAGGGCGCGGCGGCGGGGAGGCCGCCAGGTCGGGCCAGAGCGGCTGGGCCACCAGCGGCGGCGCCACCGGCTGGGTGGCGCCGTGGTCCTGGAGCCCGCCGGGGGTGGCGCGGCCGAGGGCCAGGGCCGCGAGCGTCACGAGGACGGCCAGGGCGGCGAGGGCCGCCACCGGCACGGCGACGGGCCGGCGGCGGGGTGGGGATGCTGCTGCCACGGTCGGTGCTCGTCCTCCTGGTCTGCGGCGATGCGCCGGTTCGTCCCCGCACCGGCCTCGGTGGTAGGTCGCGTGGACGGCGGTCGGTGGTTCCCGTCCCGCCGTCCCCGCCGCCCCCCCGGGTGGACCCTCGAAACGACCCGACCGCCCGGGCGACCCGGCCGCGGCGGGGGGGTCAGGCCGGCGCGCCCCCCCGCGCCGCCCGGGGCGGCGGGTGCGCGCGGTTGGGCGCCGGGCGGCGGGGGGGGGGGGGCCCCCCCCCGGCTGCCGCTGACCGAGCTGATCGACACCCTCAACCACCTGGTCGGCGCGCACGGCCTCGGCC
>NZ_JBHWIJ010000203.1:14962-15910 GCF_042732255.1 Kitasatospora sp. NPDC059803
GTCAGCCCCCCCCCTGCCCGCCCCCCCCCCCCCCCCGCACCCCCCCCAACCCCCGCCCCCGGGGCCCCCCCGCGCGCCACGCCTGAGCCCCCGGGGGGGCCCCCGGGGCCGGGGGCGGCGCTTACCGCCGGTGGCCCCGCCCGGACCGGCCAGGTCCGCCAGGACGATGATGTTGTCCGTCCAGTGCCCGTCCGAGCCGATCCTCCCGCCGCAGGTGATGAGCCTGAGAGCGGGTTCGGGAGTGTCACCGTAGACCGTTTCGGTCGGGAAGCGGTCCTTGGCGGCCTGGAGCAGTGAGCGGACCTTGAAGTCCACGGTGCTGCCGTCCGCGCGCCGCACCTGGATCAGGTCGCCCGGCCGCAGCTTCGGCACGCCGTGGAAGACCGCCGGGCCGTGCGCGGTGTCGTAGTGCCCGATGAGGACGGCGGGGCCGGCCTCCCCGGGCGTCGGCCCGTTGCGGTACCAGCCGACCTCGTCGGCCCGGTCGGCGGCCGGCACTTCGACCGTCCCGTCGGGATTCAGCCCGAGGCCGGTCACCGGGGCGTCCACCCCGGCGGCCGGGACCAGCAGCCGGGTCGGCGCCGAAGCGGCGAAGGGCTTCGGCGCGCCGGCCGGGCTCCCGGCGGTCCTGGCCGTCCCCGTGGTCCCCGCGGTTCCGGGGCCTCCCGAGGGCGCGGCCGCCGGGTTGTCGGTACTGCCGTGCACCGAGGGCTCGACCCGCACCACCGGGGTGTGCCGGCCGGACAACGCCACGGTGGTGCCCAGCACCAGGCAGGCCAGGCCCGCCGCACCGAACGCCGTCCGGCGCAGTGTGCCCGGGCCGGGGGAGGCCTTGCGCCGCCGCCGGTTGCGGCCACCGCGCGGGAGGCCGTGGCGGGCCGGCCCGTCGGCGCCGGGCGTCCTGTCGGGCTGCCCGCCGCCCGCCGGGGCCCCGGTACCCACCGGGCC
>NZ_JBHWIJ010000204.1:0-1473 GCF_042732255.1 Kitasatospora sp. NPDC059803
CGCGAGGTGCTGCTCCCGGGCCCCGCTCGGCGTTGCGTCAGCTGTTGATGGCGTAACTGTCGCCGTAGACCTTCCACTTGAGCGGCGGGTTGAGGTCGAAGTTCTTCGCGTTGAGGAAGACCGACTGCTCGGTGTCGACCCGGCTGGTGTCGGAGTGGGCCTGCTCCTTCTTCATGACCACCTTGCGGGCGTCAAGGAAGGCCTTGAGGTAGGTGGCCTCGTCGCCGCCCTGGGCGGGGGTCTTGGCCTTCTTCAGGGCGGCGGCGCGGATGCCGCCGAAGCTGTCCGAGCTGTTGCCGGGGCCGTGCATGACGATGGCGTCGTAGTAGGCGAACTGGCCGAGCGCGCGCAGGCCGTCGGACTTGGCCTGGTTGACGGCGGGGTTGAAGTACACCCGGTCGCGCTCGTCGTTCTGGGCCTGCTGGAAGACCGTGTCCTTGGCGGCGGCGGCCCAGTCGTTGACGAAGGGGGTGCCGAGGCCGGCGTGCGAGGCGCTGCCGTTGACCTTCTTCAGGGCCGGCAGGTACTTGGCGAGGACGTTGCCCGGCTTGAGGTCGGTGTAGTGCTGGACGAGGTCCAGCATGTCGCCGGTGCCGGAGCAGAAGCCGATGATGCCGGCGGTGTAGCCGCGCCCGTCGCCGATGTCCTCGATGTACTTGTACTGGGCCTTCCAGTCCAGCGAGGAGTTCTCCGCGCTGGACACCAGCTGCATCGCGATGTCCTTCTTGTGCGGGTCGTCCAGCCCGACTCCCTTGAGCTGGACGGACGTCGCGGACTTCGGCGCGGCGGTGGCGGCGCCGGCGGCCGCGACCGTGAGGGGCGCGGCCACCAGGGCGGCGGCGAGGGCGATGCGGAGGGCACGGTGGTGCTGGGGACGCATACGATGCTCCGTTTCCTCGGGGGGTTAGGAAACTTTCCTAACGAGAATTAAGGGCCCTCCTTCCCCGTCCCCGCAAGGGTTTTGACAAAGTCTCTTCAAGGCTCTTCAAAGACGCAGGTCAGACCGCCCGCCTGCGCACCCACCAGACCGCCGCCGCGCACAGCAGCACCGCCAGGGCCGCCATCCAGCCGAGCTCGATGAACTGGAACGACCAGTAGCGACTGCCCGGTTGGTAGATCTCGTGCGCCGAGTAGCCGCCCTCGCTCACCAGCTTCTGGGCGCCGTAGTAGTCGTTCCCCGCGTCGTAGAGCCGCCCGATGCTCATCCGGTTCCCGGCCGGGTCGGTGATCCACGTGCTCCCCTCCCAGCGGTGGTCGACCGAGGCCTGCGCCAGCGTGTGCAAGGTGTCCTGGAGCGGGGCGCGGTAGTCGAACCGCAGGGACTGGGCGACCAGCGTGGACACGACCGAGGCCGCCACCCCGATCCCCACCGCCACCACCGTCCGCCGCAGCACCGCGCCCGCGAGCGCGGACAGCGCGAAGACCAGCAGGACCCGGCCGACCAGGGCGGGCGCGGCGGCCGTGAACAGCAGC
>NZ_JBHWIJ010000204.1:1481-12301 GCF_042732255.1 Kitasatospora sp. NPDC059803
CCACCCCGGGGCCGGCCCCCCCGCGCCCCCCCGCTGGGTGTTCTCCGTCACCCACCCCCACCCCGGGGCCGGCCCCCCCGCGCCCCCCCGCCCCGCGGGGGGGGCCACGCGCTACCCCACGCCGCACCGGCCCCACCGGGGGGGGCGGGGCGGCGTGCACCCGCAGCGGCGTGACGCGGCCCGACTGCCTCGCCATCGGCTCCAGCCACCAGTTGGTCACCACGCCCGCCAGCGCCGTCGCGACGGCCAGCACGCCGCCCGCGACGGCCAGGACGCCCACCGTCCACCTGGTCCGTCCGGCCCCCTGGGTCCAGGCGAAGCGGACCGTGCCGTGCTCGAACTCCCGTGCCAGCAAAGGGCCGCCGGCGAAGGCGCCGAGGGCGCCGCCGAGGAAGTAGACGATGTTCGCGCCGACCATCAGCTCGGTGCCGTACTCGCGCAGGAACCCCTTCCAGTGCTCGTTGCAGGCCCGCGTCGCCATGTCGCAGTCACCCGCGCCGGACCGGTCGAACCCGGCGTGCAGGAAGTACCCGGTGACGGCCAGCAGCAGGACGAGCCCGGCCAGGACGCCCAGCAGCACCCGCAGCGCGGGCCGGTGCCGCAGCCACGCCGCCCGCACCGCCCCGGCCCGGGGCAGCGCGGCGGGAACGGCGGTGACGGCACTCATGACAGCATCGCTTTCTCGGACGTACGGACGGACGCGCGGACGGCCCCGCGCGGGCCGGGCAGGGCGGAGGCGGTCGGCTCGCGCAGGTAGGCGAGCACCAACTCCTCCAGGCCGACGCGCTGTTGGCGCCATCCGGCGGAGACGGGGGCGTCCACGCCGCCGGTCCGCACCAGCAGGTGCGACTGCGCCCCGGCCCTGCGGTCGCGGACCACCGGCAGCCGGGCGGCGACCTCGTCCGCCCCGGCGGTCGGGCCGGTCAGCATCCGGTGGCCGGCCACCAGGTCGTCCGCCTCGCCCGCCACCTGGACCCGGCCGCCGCCGAGCACCACCAGGTGGTCGCAGCTCTGCTCCAGCTCGTTGACGGCGTGCGAGGAGAACACCACGGACAGGCCGCCCTCGGCCACGGCGGTCAGCAGCACCGCCATGAAGTCGTGCCGGGCCAGCGGGTCCAGAGCGGCCAACGGCTCGTCCAGCAGCAGCAGTTCGGGGCGCTTGGCGAGCGCCAGGGCGAGCGAGACCTGGGCCTGCTGGCCGCCGGAGAGGCGGCCGTACCTGCGGTCCAGCGGGATGCCGAGGCCCTCCAGGTGGGCGTGCGCCCGGGCGTCGTCCCAGCGGCGGTTCAGGTACCGGCCCATCCGGAGCAGGTCGCGCACGGGCACTCCGGGGTAGAGCGCGGCGTTCTGGGCGACGAACCCGATCCGGTCCAACGCCGCCGGAGAGCCCGGCAGTTGGTCGCCGAGAACGGTCATGGCGCCCTCGCTCGGCCGGGTCAGCCCGGCGGCCAGGCCCAGCAGCGTGGTCTTGCCGGCGCCGTTCGGCCCGACCAGCGCCACCACGCGCCCGGCGGGGACGGCCAGATGGCAGTCCCGCAGCGCCCAGGAACGGCGGTAGCGCTTGCCGATCCCGCCGCAGTCGATCACGGTGTCCGCCGTCATGACGCCACCTCTCCGTTCCGCAGGTCGCGCAGCGTGTCCTCGAACACCGCGGTCATCCCTTCCTCGTCCAGCCCGGTGGCCCGCGCCGCGCACATCCAGTCCAGCAATCCCCGCCGCAGCGCGGCCCGTTCACGCAACGGCACCACCCCGGCGGGCAGTCCGCGCACGAAGGTGCCCTGGCCGCGCCGGCCGACGGCCAGGCCGCGGTGCTCCAGCTCGCGGTACGCCTTGAGCACGGTGTTCGGGTTGATCGCCAGCCCCGCCACCACCTCGCGCACCCGGGGAAGCCGGTCCCCCTCCGTCAACCAGCCCATCCGCAGCGCCTGTTCGACCTGCTGCACGAGTTGCAGATAGGTCGGGACACCGGAGGCCGGGTCCAGGCGGAACTCGATCGGAGGGGGCGGGTCGGCGCCTTTATCTAGTTCCATAGTTAATGAGTTAAGTGGACATGGTGACGTTCCGTCAAGCCAAGGAAAGGTGAGGGAAGCCAAGGAAAGGTGAGGGCAGGCGAGGGAAGGCAGGAAAAGTCGAGGAACGGCAAAGGGCCCCGCCCGGACCGAGGTCCGAACGGGGCCCTGAGGCCTGACGGGATCAGGCGCCGCGCAGCACCGCGCCGGTGCGGGCGACGGCCTCGGCGACGGCCGCCTCGCGGGCGGCGGTCGCCTCGTCGGCGGTCAGCGTGCGGTCCGCGGCGCGGAAGCGCAGCGCGTACGCCAGCGACTTGCGGCCCTCGCCGACCTGCTCGCCGGTGAAGACGTCGAACAGCCGGATGGCCTCCAGCAGTTCGCCTGCGCCGGAGCGCAGCGCGGCCTCCACGTCGGCGGCCGGAACGGCGGCGTCGACGATCAGCGCGACGTCCTGGGTGGCCACCGGGAAGCCGGAGACCGCAGGGCCGTTGACCTTCTCGGCGCCGTCCGCGGTGAGCAGGTCGACGTCGATCTCCATCGCGCTGGTGCGGGCCGGCAGGCCGAGCGCCTTGACGACGCGCGGGTGCAGCTCACCGGCGTGGCCGACCACCCGGTCGGTGCCGGTGACGACCAGCTCGGCGCAGCGGCCCGGGTGCCACGGCGCCCGCTGCCCCTGCCGCACGGTCAGCTCGACGCCGGCCGCGCGGGCCACCGTACGGGCCGCCTGGACGGCGTCCGCCCAGGACGCCCCGGCGCCCTGGCCCCACCAGCCGGACGGCAGCCGCTCGCCCGCGAGGGCGACGGCGACCCGGCGCGGCTGGTCCGGCAGCGCGGCGTCCAGCGCGGCCAGCTCCTCGGCGCTGGGCCGGCGGTCGACGGCCGGGCGCGGGGCCACGGACAGCTCGTCCTTGGGCAGGAAGACGGTGCCGGTCTCGTAGATCGCCAGGTCGGTGTTGCCGCGGCCGACGTTGCGCCGCAGCGAGCCGAGCAGGCCCGGCAGCAGCGTGGTGCGCAGCGCCGGCTCCTCGTCGTTGAGCGGGTTGACCAGCTTGACGGTGCGCCGGCGCCGGTCGTCCGGCTCCAGGCCGAGCGCCTCGAAGGCGCTCTCGCCGAGGAACGGGTAGTTGTTGACCTCGACGTAGCCGGCCCCGGCCAGCGCGACGCCGATCCGGCGGTGGACGCGCTGGGCCTCGGTCAGGCCCTTGCCCGGGGGCACGTTGGGCATCCGGGCGGGGACGTTGTCGTAGCCCTCCAGCCGGATGACCTCCTCCGCGAGGTCGTACGGGTCGGTGAGGTCGGGGCGCCAGGTCGGCGGGGTGACCTCCAGGACGTCGGCGCCGGCGACCGAGCAGCCGATCTCCTGCAGGCGCCGGGTCACGGTCTCGCGGCCGTACGCGGTGCCGGCGACCCGGTCGGGCAGGTCGGCGGAGATGGTGATGGTGCGCACCGGGTGCGGGGCGGCGATGTCGGTGACCCCGGCCTCGGCGGTGCCGCCGGCGATCAGGACCAGCAGGTCGACGGCGCGCTGGGCGGCGGCGCGGGCGGCCTCCGGGTCGACGCCGCGCTCGAAGCGCTTGGACGCCTCGGAGGGCAGCTTGTGCCGCTTGGCGGCGCGGGCGATGGCGACCGGCTCGAAGTGCGCCGCCTCGATGATCACCTCGGTGGTGCCCGGGCCGGCGGCCGGGTCGAGGATCTCGGTGGAGGCGCCGCCCATGACACCGGCCAGGCCGATCGGGCCGCTGTTGTCGCAGATCAGCAGGTCCTCGGCGGAGAGCTTGCGCTGCACGCCGTCGAGGGTGGTCAGGCTCTCGCCCTGCTCCGCCCGGCGGACCGTGATCGGGCCGCTCACGCGCTGCTTGTCGTAGGCGTGCAGCGGCTGGCCGACCTCCAGCATCACGTAGTTGGTGATGTCGACGGTCAGCGAGATCGGGCGGATGCCGGCCTTCTGGAGGCGGCGCTGCAGCCAGATCGGGGACTTGGCGGTCGGGTCGATGCCGACGACCGTGCGGGCCACGAAGCGGTCGCAGCCGGCCGGGTCGTTGACCTTGACCAGGTAGCCGAAGGAGTTGGCCGGCGGCACGTCGAGCAGCGCCGGGTCGGCCAGCGGCAGCCCGTACGCGGCGGCGGCCTCGCGGGCGACGCCGCGCAGGGACAGGCAGTAGCCGCGGTCCGGGGTGACGGCGATGTCCAGCACCTCGTCGACCAGCTGGAGCAGCTCGATCGCGTCGGTGCCGGGCTCGAACTCCGGCGGGAGCACGATGATGCCGTCGTGGTCGTCGCCCATGCCGAGCTCGCGGGCCGAGCAGATCATGCCGGCCGAGGTGCGGCCGTAGGTCTGGCGGGCCGCGATCGGGAAGGGACCGGGCAGCACGGCGCCCGGGAGCACCACGACGACCTTGTCGCCGACGGCGAAGTTGGTGGCGCCGCAGACGATCTCCTGCGGCTCGCCGGTGCCGTTGGCGTCGCCGACGTTGACGAGGCAGTGCCGGATCGGCTTCTTGAAGCCGCTCAGCTGCTCGATGGAGAGCACCTCGCCGACCACCAGCGGGCCCTTGAGGTCGCCGCCGAGCTGCTCGACGGTCTCGACCTCCAGGCCGGCCCGGACCAGGCGCTCCGCCACGTCACGGCCGGTCTCGCCGGCCGGCAGGTCGACGTACTCACGCAGCCAGGAAAGCGGGACGCGCATCAGATCTCCATCCCGAACGGGAGGGTGAAGCGCACGTCACCCTCGACCATGTCGCGCATGTCGGCGACGTTGTGACGATTCATCAGGATCCGCTCCAGGCCCAGGCCGAAGGCGAACCCGCTGTAGCGGTTGGGGTCGACGCCGCAGGCGACCAGCACGCGCGGGTTGACCACGCCGCAGCCGCCGAGCTCGATCCAGCCCTCGGAGGAGCAGGTCCGGCAGGGGCGGTCCGGGTTGCCGACGCTCTCGCCGCGGCACACGAAGCACTGCAGGTCGATCTCGGCGCTCGGCTCGGTGAACGGGAAGTACGAGGGACGCCAGCGCAGCTCCAGGCCGCCGCCGATCAGCTTCTCGACCAGCACCTCGATGGTGCCCTTGAGGTCGGCGAAGGTGATGCCCTCGTCCACCGCGAGGCCCTCGACCTGGCGGAACACCGGGGTGTGCGTGGCGTCCAGCTCGTCGGTGCGGTAGACGCGGCCGGGGCAGACCACGTAGACCGGGGGCTCGCGGTCGAGCAGGGTGCGGGCCTGGACCGGGGAGGTCTGGGTGCGCAGCACCACGCCGGAGTCGGCGGAGCCGTCCGGGGCCTGCACGAAGAAGGTGTCCTGCATCGAGCGGGCCGGGTGGTCCGGGCCCAGGTTGAGGGCGTCGAAGTTCAGCCACTCGGCCTCGGCCTCGGGGCCCTCGGCGACCTGGTAGCCCATCGCGACGAAGGTGTCCTCGATGCGCTCGGCCAGGGTGGTCAGCGGGTGCCGGGCGCCGCGCGGGGCGCGGTCGTACGGCAGCGTGACGTCCACCGCCTCCTCGACCAGCACGCGGGCGTCGCGCTCCGCCTCCAGCTCGGCCTGCCGCTTGGCGAGGGCCTTGTTGACGGCGCCGCGGGCCTGGCCGATCAGCTTGCCGGCGGCGGCCTTGGCGTGCGGGGGCAGGGCGCCGATCTCGCGGTTGGCGAGGGAGAGCGCGGAACGGTCGCCGGTGTGGGCGACCTTGGCCTCCTTCAGCTCGTCGAGCGTGCTGGCGGCGGCGAAGGCGGCGACGGCCTCGTCCCGCGCCTGCTCCACCACCTCGGGCTTGAGGGCCTCGACCTCGACCGGGTCGTACGACTTGTTGGGTGCCGACATCTCTATCTTCCCGTGCTCCTGCTCGTCCGTGCTCAGGTAAGGGTGGCTGCCTCTGCGGTACGCCCGGTGTGGCCGGGGCACGGGCAGCCGTTCTCCGTACGACGGGGAAGAGGGGTGTCCGCGGCTCAGCCGCACAGGGCGTACCACAACGCCAAAGGTCGAGTGTAGTCGCAGCGCGTAGCGCGGCTGCCTGGAAGCCCGTCCAGCGGGACCCCGGAGCATGCGTTCATGCTCCTTCAGAGCATGCTCTGCTCGTCGTTCATGCTCCTTCAGAGCATGCTCTGCTCGTCGTTCATGCTCCTTCAGAGCATGCTCTGCTTGTCGTTCATGCTCTTTCAGAGCATGAAGTCCGGAACGCTGGCGGGCAGGATAAATCGGAACCGGGCGCCGCCGCAGGGGGCCCGGTCGACCCGGATCGAGCCGCCGTGGGCCTCCACGATGCCCTTGACGATGTACAGGCCCAGGCCGGTGCCGCCGCGCTTGGAACCGCGCCAGAAGCGGGTGAAGACGCGCGGCATCGACTCCTCGGGGATGCCGCTTCCTTCGTCGCTCACGGTGACCGCGGTTCCTTCCACGATGCGGGGAGGGGTGCCCGAGCGCTCCCAGAGGGGCGCCTCGACGACCTCCTTGGCCGGTGCCACCTCGATCGTGACAGTTCCCTCGCCGTGGCGCACCGCGTTTTCCAGCAGGTTGGCCAGCACCTGGTCGACCTTGTCCGGGTCGGCCCACAGGACGGTCAGCGACTCGCTGATCCGGACGTCGAAGCGCTCCTCGGGGATGCCGGTGGCGACCTTGCGCTCGACGTGCCGGCGCACCGCGGCGGCGAGGTCGACCACCTGCTTGCGCAGCTCCAGCCGGCCGGCGTCGATCCGGGAGATGTCCAGCAGCTCGGCGATCAGCCGGGTGACCCGGTCGGCGTCGGCGTCCACCGTCTCCAGCATCAGCCGCTTCTGCCCGTCGGTGAACCGCTCCCACTTGGCCAGCAACGTCGCCGTGAAGCCCTTGACGCTGGTGAGCGGCGAGCGCAGCTCGTGGGCGACGGTGGCGATCAGCTCGGCGTGGCTGCGCTCGGTGCGGCGCCGGGCCTCGGTGCCGCGCAGCGCGACCACCACCCGCTGCGGCGGCCCCAGCGGCACGTCCCGGACATACCGGGCGGAGACCAGCACCTCGCGGCCACCGGGCAGCAGCAGGTTGCGCTCCGGCTGGCCGGTGCGGGTGGCCAGGCCGCCGTACGGGTCGGTCAGCTGCCACCAGCGGCGGCCGTCCAGGTCCTCCAGCGGGAGGACGTCCTCCAGCCCGCTACCGAGCGCGGCCTCCGGGGGCAGGCCGGTGAGCCGGGCCGCGGCCCGGTTGAAGCAGACCACCCGGCCCAGCGCATCGGCGACCACCAGGCCGTCCGGTAGGTCGTCCGGGTCGAGCTCTGGCCCGCTGCCGACCATGGGTGTCCTCCCCGATTACCCACCGTGCCGTTCCCCCCACAGAGGCAGACCCTAGCGCCTCGCAGCCCCCTGTAGTAGGCCCTCGGCCGGTGGCGACTGGAGCGTGCGGGTCAGGCGTTCGAGCGGCAGCCGCCGGGCGAGCGCTGCGCCCGGGCCGAGGCGTACAGGCAGACGGCCGCGGCGGTGGCCAGGTTGAGGCTCTCGGCGTGCCCGTGGATCGGGACGCGCACGACCTCGTCGGCCAGCGCGCGGGTCTCCTCCGGGAGCCCCCAGGCCTCGTTGCCGAACACCCACGCGCCGGGCGCGCCCAGGGTGCCCTCGTCGAGCTCCTGGTCCAGGTCGCGCTCCCCCGCGCCGTCCGCGGCGAGCACCCGGACCCCGGCCGCGCGCAGCTGCGCGACGGCCTCCTCGACCGGCACGCCGACCGCCACCGGCAGGTGGAACAGGCTGCCGACGGAGGCCCGGACGGCCTTCGGGTTGTACAGGTCCACCGAGGCGTCGGTGAGCACCACGGCGTCCGCGCCGGCCGCGTCGGCGGTGCGCAGCACGGTGCCGGCGTTGCCGGGGTCGCGGACGTGGGCGAGGACCGCGACGAGCTTGGGCCGGGCCTTGAGCACCTCGGCGAACGGGGTGTCGATGAAGCGGCAGAGCGCCACGATGCCCTGCGGGGTCACCGTGTCGCAGATGTCGGCGATCACCTCGTCGGTGGCGGTCAGCACCGGCAGCCCCTCGGCCAGCGTCGCCTCGACGAGGGCGGCGTGCCGCTCGGCGGCCTCCGGGGTCACGTACACCTCGACCACGGCGTGCTCGGCCGATTCCGGCAGCTGGCCGAAGGCGACGGCCTCCCGGACGGCCTGCGGGCCCTCGACCAGGAAGCGGCGTTCCTTGGTGCGCTGGTTCCGCTTGGCGAGCCGGCGGGCGGCGACGACGCGCGGCGAGCGCAGGGAGGTGAGCAGGGGGGTGTCGGTGCTCGGCATGGTCTCGTTCTCTGTGGCGGGCGGCGCTGAAGATCCGGGGAAACGCAGAACCGGACCCGCAGGGAGCCTGCGGGTCCGGTCAGAGCTCAACTGATCTCGGAAGATCAGGCGGCGTCGGCGGCAGCCTTGGGGGCGTTCACGTCGGCCGGCAGCGCCTTCTGGGCGACCTCGACCAGCGACGCGAACGCGCCCGGGTCGTTGACGGCCAGGTCGGCCAGCATCTTGCGGTCGATCTCGACGCTGGCGGCCTTCAGGCCCTGCACGAAGCGGTTGTAGGTGATGCCGTTGGCACGGGCCGCAGCGTTGATGCGCTGGATCCACAGCTGACGGAAGTCGCCCTTGCGCTTCTTGCGGTCGTTGAAGTTGTAGACCAGCGAGTGGGTGACCTGCTCCTTGGCCTTGCGGTACAGGCGCGAGCGCTGGCCACGGTAGCCGCTGGCGCGCTCCAGGATGACCCGGCGCTTCTTGTGGGCGTTGACTGCCCGCTTGACGCGTGCCACTTGATTACTCCTTGGGTTGGACCACGGACTACTTCACGTGGTCCGTCATTCGAATGGGTCGGGAAGGATCAGCTGCCCCGCTCACGGCTCGCGCCGGGCGGGAGGGCGATCACTTGCCGAGAAGCTTCTTGATCTTCTTGGCGTCAGCGGGGGCCAGCTCGACGGTCCCGGCCAGCTTGCGGGTCAGCGTCGAGGGCTTGTGCTCCAGGAGGTGGCGACGGCCGGCGCGCTCGCGGAGCACCTTGCCAGAGCCACTGATCTTGAAGCGCTTGCTGGCGCCACTGTGCGTCTTCTGCTTCGGCATTTCGCCGTATCTCCTCGTCGGTCCCGTCCGCGCCCGCGCGGCCTGCGCCACGCGGGCGTGAACTGGATGGATCTGTGTGACCGGGCGGGGCGCCCCGTCACCTTGGGGCCGGTCTCCCGGGCCGCCCTGGCCGGTGAAGGCTCAGGCGCCCTGGGAGGCGGCCGGCTGCTCGACCGGAGCGTCGGCCTCGACGGCCGGCGCCTCGGCCGGGGCGTCCTGTGCCTCGGCCGCCTCGGTCGCCTCGTCGTCGGCGACCTCGTCATCGGCGACCTCGTCGTCGACCAGCAGGTCGTCGTCCAGCAGGTCGTCGTCCGCAGCGGCGTCGGAGCCGGGGGTACGGCCCTGACGCTCGGCCTTGCGGGCGTCGGCGAGGGCGCGGGCCTCGGCCATCGCCTCGGTCTTCTTCTTGTGCGGGCCAAGAACCATGATCATGTTTCGGCCGTCCTGCTTCGGCGACGACTCGATGAAGCCCAGGTCCTGGACGTCGTCGGCGAGCCGCTGCAGCAGGCGGAAGCCCAGCTCGGGGCGGGACTGCTCACGACCACGGAACATGATCGTGATCTTGACCTTGTCGCCCTGCTTGAGGAACCGGACGACGTGACCCTTCTTGGTGTCATAGTCGTGCGGGTCGATCTTCGGCCGGAGCTTCATCTCCTTGATGACCGTGTGCGCCTGGTTCTTGCGCGCCTCACGGGCCTTCATGGCCGACTCGTACTTGAACTTGCCGTAGTCCATGAGCTTGCACACCGGCGGCCGGGCGGTCGCCGCGACCTCGACCAGGTCAAGGTCGTACTCCTGCGCGAGCTCCAGCGCCTTGGCAAGCGGCACGATGCCGACCTGCTCGCCGCTGGGACCGACGAGTCGCACCTCCGGGACGCGAATCCGGTCGTTGATGCGGGGCTCGG
Source organism: Kitasatospora sp. NPDC059803 (assembly GCF_042732255.1). Taxonomy (NCBI): domain Bacteria; kingdom Bacillati; phylum Actinomycetota; class Actinomycetes; order Kitasatosporales; family Streptomycetaceae; genus Kitasatospora; species Kitasatospora sp. NPDC059803. The sequence continues at coordinate 11,423 of NZ_JBHWIJ010000204.1, forward strand.
TGCTGATGGGGCCTCCTCGGTTGCACCTTCTGCGATGCGGCCGTCGGACGGCGGACGCACGTAGTGGACTCGACCACTGGGCGGGGCTTCATTCGTGCTGCGCTGCCCGGCACCTGTTCGGCACCGTGTGCACCGCGACACGAAAAAAGCCCCGCTCGGTACAAGCGGGGCTCCACACAATCCGGGGGCAACACCCTGGTGAGGAGCGCTGCTGCGACTCGACGCCGTGGCGCCCGTCGCGGACCGGGACCCGTCGACCCTGAGGTCGACCAGGTGGGAGACTTTCGCGGTTGCCCTCTCGGGCCTCCTGGGTGGAGCCTCCTCTTGCTGGCCAGGTGCCCATACGGGATCCCGGCCGGTCAGTCTCGAAGCATACAGCGCTGCGGAGTCGAACGCTATTCCGCCCCACCTCACCACCTTTGTCCGCCTCCGGAAGGGCCCTTGTACGCTCCAGGGGTACTGACACCGGCACGACGGAACGAGCCCCCCTTGAGCAGCGAGCCCACCAAGACCCCCGGCGCGGACGACGACGCGATCGGCTTCGACGACCTCACCCGGGACATCGCCGAGGTCCCGGCCGTCGAGGTGATCACCACCGTCGCGGTGCACCTGATGAGCGCCGCCGCGGTCAAGTGCGGCCTGGCCGAGGGCGGGGAGAAGGACAAGGACCTCGACGAGGCCCGCAAGCTGATCACCGCGCTGGCCGGGCTCGTCACCGCCGGCGCCCCGGAGATCAGCAACTTCCACGCGGCGCCGCTGCGGGACGGCCTGCGCTCGCTGCAGCTGGCCTTCCGCGAGGCCTCCATCGTCCCGGACGCGCCGGGCACGGGCCCGGGCGAGAAGTTCACCGGGCCGGTCTACTCCTGACCCGGACGCGAC
>NZ_JBHWIJ010000204.1:12311-15810 GCF_042732255.1 Kitasatospora sp. NPDC059803
GCGGGGGGCGGGGGGGGGGGGCGCCGCCCCCCCCCCCCCCCCCCCCCCGACGCACTTCCTACGGCCCCCTACCGCTTCCTAGCGCTCCCTACCGCCGGTAGAGCGGCTCCCCCGGCAGCTCCGCGCTCGCCGGCAGCACCGCGAGGTCCAGCCCGCGGTCCAGCCGCACCCGCAGCACCGGGTCGGCGGCCACCGCCCGCCCGACCCGCTGCACGGCCGCCTGCAGCCCGTCCTGGTCCAGCGCCGGGTCGAACACCACCGCGAGCACCCCGTCCGAACCCTCCGAGGCCGCCAGCAGCCCGGTGAGCACCTGCGGCTCGGCCGCCAGCAGCCCGCGGACCGCCTCGCGCACCTCCGGGTCCCGGGCCGGCGGCAGGAACGGGCGGTTCTCCGCGAGCGCCCGCAGCCGGGCACCGCTCAGCTGGAACGGCACCGGCCCGGCCGGGTCGACCAGCAGGGTGTCGGCGCGCTCGGAGAAGGCGACCATCGCGGCCTGCGGGGCCGCCGTCGGCGCCGGGCGGGCGTCGGCACGCCAGCGGGCGAGCGAGTCGAGCGAGGTGAAGGCCGGCAGCGCGCGGCGCCCGTCCGGGGCCTCCAGCACCGGGACGGCCATGTCGCTGGTCTTCTCGTGCTTGTGCCCGTGCTCGTCCACCTCGACCTCGCCGAGGATCGCGACGATCGGGACCATCAGCCGGGTGGGGGTCAGCGCCGCCAGCACCTCCGGCTCGGCCGCGCGGTCCTGCGACCAGCGGGCGAGGGCCTCGGCGAGCGCCGGGTCGGCGGTGCCGTCGTCGTCGGAGAAGCCGGGGTTCGGGATGCCCTTGCCGACGAACGCCGGGTTGGAGAAGTCTTTGCGGTCCACCCGCCCGACCCTATGCCACCGCGCGCGAGCCGCCCCATTTCCCTGCACGCGGGGCCTACCCACCGGTAGTGCGGTGTGGCACCCTGCGCCCATGGTGATCCTCGACGCACCCGCGACCGCCCCCACCCCGGTCTCCGACCGCCTCCGGTACGACCGGGCCACCGCGCACCTGGACGGGCCGGTGGCCGTCGTCGACCTCGCCGCCTTCGACGCCAACGCCGCCGACCTGGTGCGCCGGGCCGCCGGCAAGCCGGTCCGGGTGGCCAGCAAGTCGGTGCGCTGCCGGGCGCTGCTGGACCGCGCGCTGGCCGTGGACGGCTTCGCCGGGGTGATGAGCTACACCCTCGACGAGTCGCTCTGGCTGGCCCGTACCGGCGTGCGCGACGTCCTGCTCGCCTACCCCTCCGCCGACCGGGCCTGCTACACCGAGCTGACCGCCGATCCGGCGCTCGCCAACGAGGTCACCGTCGTCCTCGACGACCCCGCCCAGCTGGACCTGATCGACAAGGCCCGCGGCGGCGACGCCGAGGTGCGGGTCTGCCTGGAGCTGGACACCGCGCTGCACCTGCTCGGCGGGCGGGTCCGGGTGGGCGCCCGGCGCTCCCCGCTGCGCACCCCCGAGGACCTCGGCGCCTTCGCCGAACTCGTCCAGCACCGCCGGGGCTTCCGGGTGGTCGGCCTGATGGCCTACGAGGGGCACGTCGCCGGGGTGGGCGACCAGGTGCCCGGCCGGCCGCTGCGCTCGCAGCTGATCCGGCTGATGCAGGCCAGGGCCAGGACCGAACTGGCCGAGCGGCGGGCGGCCGTGGTCCGGCGGCTGCGGCGGGTGGCCGAGCTGGAGTTCGTCAACGGCGGCGGTACCGGCAGCGTGGAGTCCACCGTGGCCGAGCGCGCGGTCACCGAGGTCGCGGCGGGCTCCGGGCTCTACCTGCCCCGGCTGTTCGACAACTACCGCTCGTTCCAAGGCCGTCCGGCCGCGCTGTTCGGCCAGCCGGTGGTGCGCCGCCCCGGCGTCGGCGTGGTGACGGTGCTCGGCGGCGGCTACCCCGCCTCCGGCGCGGCCGGCCCGGACCGCTCGCCGGTGCCGTACCTGCCGCAGGGGCTGCGCTACGACCCGATGGAGGGCGCCGGGGAGGTGCAGACCCCGCTGCTCGGCACGGCCGCGGACGACCTGCTGATCGGCGACCGGGTCTGGTTCCGGCATGCCAAGGCGGGCGAACTGTGCGAGCGCTTCACCGAACTGCACCTGATCGAGGGCGACCGGATCGTCCGGACCGTCCCGACGTACCGGGGCGAGGGGAAGGCGTTCCTGTGACCGGCCTGCGGCCGACGGCGGCCTGACCGCCCGAACGGCCGTCCGACGACCTTTCCGGAGCCTTAAGCGGGCCCGATGGAACGCCTAACCCGGCCGTTCCGTCGGGCCTTTGCCCTGTTCGGGGGCCTACAGTCCGTCAGGAAGCGTGGCACGCACGACTATTGCCAGCTGGTCCAGACCAATCATACGCTCTGGCCAGGGGTCCGCGGTCCGGGCCGGCGGCCCCCGAACGGGCAGGCGTGTCCGCTCCCCCCACACCCGCCCGGAACGACGGTCAAGGAGTCCCCACCCCATGTCCATCAAGCGAAGTGCCCTGTCCGTCGGCGCGGTCGGCGCCGCGGCCCTCGCGGTGGCCGTTTCCACCGCAGGCACCGCCAGCGCCCACGGCACCATGACCAACCCGGTCAGCCGGGTCGCCGCCTGCTACGCCGAGGGCCCCGAGCACCCGGTGTCCCAGATCTGCAAGGACCTCGTCGCCGCGAGCGGCACCCAGCCGCTGTACGACTGGAACGAGGTCAACATCGCCAACGCGGCCGGCAACCACCAGGCGCTGATCCCGGACGGCAAGCTCTGCTCGGCCAACCGCGACAAGTACCAGGCCCTGGACTGGCCGCGCACCGACTGGCCGGCCACCGCGGTCAAGGCGGGCGCCTTCACCTTCCAGTTCCGCACCACCGCGCCCCACGTGGGCACCCAGACCGTCTACATCACCAAGCCGGGCTACGACCCCACCAAGCCGCTGAAGTGGTCGGACCTCGACCCGACGCCGGTCGCCCAGGTGCAGGTCGACCGCACCGCCACCAACGGCTTCTACACCTACGCCGGCACCCTGCCGCAGCGCACCGGCCGCCAGCTGCTGTACACGGTCTGGCAGCGCAGCGACAGCCCGGAGGCGTTCTACAGCTGCTCCGACGTCGACTTCGGCGCGGCCACCGCGGCCGGCGCCCCGGCCGTCTCGGCGCTCACCGCGCAGGCCCCGGCCGCGCCCAGCGACGCGCAGATCGCGGCCGACGCACCCAAGTCCACGGTCGCCCACCACGGCCACGGCGGCGACCCCAACTCCCCGGCCGGCGCCGTGATCCCGACCGCCGCCGCGGCCGTCGGCACGTCGGCCACCGGCCCGCTGCTGCTGGCCGGCGCCGCCGCGATCAGCGTGGGCTGGGCCGGCATGGTGCTCCGGCGCCGTCGCGTCGAGGCTGTTCGACGCGACTCCTGACGCCGGACGCGGGGCCGGGGCGGCCAAACCCCCGTCCGGCCCGGTTCCGCGGCTCCACCCCGTCCGGAACGAACGGCGGCGGCCCACCCGGAGAGTGCTCTCCGGG
>NZ_JBHWIJ010000205.1:0-15760 GCF_042732255.1 Kitasatospora sp. NPDC059803
CGGGGCTTGGGCCCCCTGGCGTGACCACCGGGGGTTTAAAACCGCGACGCGTGCCGCGATATGCCGGGGTCCCGCCCCACGCGCCACACTCTACGCGCGTAACAATTGTCGAAGCTAGAGCCGCTCCGGCCCGAACGCATCGGGCAGGACCTCACTCATCGGGCGGATCCCCGAGGGCAGCTCGATCAGCAGTTCCGGCCCGCCGTGCTCGTAGAGCAGCTGGCGGCAGCGCCCGCACGGCATCAGCAGTTCGCCCGCGCCGTCGACGCACGTGAAGGCCGTCAGCCGGCCGCCGCCGGTGGCGTGCAGCGCGGACACCAGCCCGCACTCGGCGCACAGCCCGAGCCCGTACGAGGCGTTCTCGACGTTGCAGCCGGTGACCAGCCGCCCGTCGTCCACCAGCGCGGCCGCGCCGACCGGGAACTTGCTGTAGGGGGCGTACGCGTGGGTCATCGCCTCGCGCGCGGCCGCGCGCAGCCGCTCCCAGTCGATCGCGGCCGACGCCGCAGGCGCCGTCACTTGCCCTGGCCCTTGCGGTAGATCTGGCCGTCCGCCTTCGGCATGCGCAGCCGCTGGGAGGCCAGCGAGAGCACCACCAGGGTGATCACGTACGGCGTGGCGACGATCAGCGGGCGCTGCACCTCGTCGGTGAGCGCGTACCAGGCGCCGAGACCGCCGGCGACCACGAAGGAGATCGCCGCGCCGGTGAACTTGCGCCGGTACAGCTGCCAGAGCGCGAGCAGCGCCATCGCGATGGCGACGGTCAGGATCAGCACGTGCACCGACTCCGGGTCGCGCAGCTGGAGGCTGTCGGTGAAGCCGAACAGGCCGGCGCCCATGGCGAGGCCGCCCGGCATCCAGTTGCCGAAGATCATCGCGGCGAGGCCGATGAAGCCGCGGCCGAGGGTCTGGCCGTCCTTGTAGAAGTGCGCCGCGACCAGCGAGAGGTACGCACCGCCGAGGCCGGCGAAGGCGCCGGAGGCGATGACCGCGAGGTACTTGTACTTGTAGACGTTGACGCCCAGCGACTCGGCGGCGGTCGGGTTCTCACCGCAGGAGCGCAGCCGCAGGCCGAACACCGTGCGCCAGAGCACGAAGTAGCTGACCACGATCATCGCGCCGGCCAGCAGCACGACCACCGAGATGTTGGTGACCAGGCCGCCGACCACGCCGGCCACGTCCGAGACCAGGAACCAGTGGTGCTTCTCGATGTCGGACAGCCACGAGGACAGCCCGGGAACGGTGATGTACGGCAGCGGATCCGCCGGCGGCGACTGGTTCGCACCCGCGCCGACCGCGATGTAGTCCTTGTAGTAGATCCGGTTGACGTACGCGCAGATGCCGGGGATCAGCAGGTTGATGCCGACGCCGGAGACGATGTGGTCGACGCCGAAGGTGACGGTCACGAGCGCGTGCAGCAGACCGCCGAGCGCGCCGCCGAGCATGCCGGCCAGCAGGCCGACCCACGGGTTGACCAGGTAGCCGGCCCAGGCACCGCAGAAGGTGCCGGCGACCATCATGCCTTCGAGGCCGATGTTGACCACGCCGGCCCGCTCCGACCACAGACCGCCCAGACCGGCCATGCCGATCGGCACGGCGGCGCTGAGCGCGGCGGTGATCTGACCGGAGGAGGTCAGCGCGTGGTTGCCGGTGGCCATGCCCACGGCGGAGAACAGGACCAGGGCGCCCGCGATCAGCAGCAGCACCACCGGCCAGGACATCTTGCGCTTCTTGGTGGGCGCGCCCGGCGCCTTGGGACGCGCGGCGGTAGCCGTGCTCATGCGGACACCTCCTTCTTCTCAGTGGCCGCGAGCTGAGCCGCGAGCTGGGCGGCGAGCTGGGCGCCGACCTTCTGCTGCTGGCGCTTCAGGCCGTAGCGGCGCACCAGTTCGTAGGCGACGACGACGCAGATGACGATGGTGCCCTTCATGACGTCGACGATCTCGAAGGGGAAGCCGCCCTGGAGCGGCAGCTGGGAGCCGGTGGTGTCCAGGAAGGCGAACAGCAGGGCCGCGAAGGCCATGCCGATCGGGCTGTTGCGGCCGAGCAGGGCGATCGAGATGCCGAGGAAGCCCAGACCGGGCTGGAAGCTCTGGCCGTAGTAGAACGAGTTCTGCACCAGCTCGGGCATGCCGATCAGACCGGCGATCGCGCCGGAGACCGCCATCGAGATGATCACCATGCGCTTGACGTTCACGCCGGACGCGGTCGCGGCCGACTCCGAGCGGCCGGTGGCGCGCAGGTCGAAGCCGAAGCGGGTACGGGTCAGCGCGAACTGGAACACCACGCCGACCAGGGCGGCGATGAAGATGAAGCCCCAGAGCGGGCCACCCGCCGTCTCCAGCGTGAAGAAGTGGCTGGACTGCGAGATCGGGTCGGTCTGGATCGAGTTGCTGGTGGCGCTCGTCTTCGGCGCGAAGATGCCGGGGACGAGCAGCAGGCCGACGACCGCGATCGAGATCGAGTTCAGCATGATGGTCGAGATGACCTCGCTGACCCCGCGGTAGACCTTCAGCAGACCGGCGATGCTCGCGTACAGGCCGCCGACCAGCATGGCGGTGACCAGCAGCAGCGGGATCTGGATGATCGCGGGCAGGTCGACCTTGGCGCCGACGAAGGCCGCGAACAGCGCCGCGACCTTGTACTGGCCCTCGACGCCGATGTTGAACAGGTTCATCCGGAACCCGAAGGCGGCGGCAGCTGCGGCCAGGTAGTACGTGGTGGACCGGTTGAGGATCCCCACTTGGCCGTCCGACTTGCCGGCGTACGTGAGCATCACGTTCCACGCGTCGAACGGGTTCTTGCCCGAAGTCGCCAGCAGGACGGAGCAGATCACGATGGAGAGCACGACCGCGAGCACCGGCGCCGCCAGTGCGAGCACGATCCGCTCACCGCTGATCCGCTGCGCCAGGCTGCGCTTGGCGGCGGTGTTGGGACTGGTCATGTGGGTTACTCCCCCGCCTGCGGGTCGTCGGCGGTGTCGGTGGGGCCGGCGTCGGACTCGGCCTCGGTGCCCTCCGCGAGGATCTCGTGGAAGTGCTCGACGGCCTCCGCATCGGACTCGAGGTGGCCGCTGGCGGCACCCGTCATGGCGGTGCCGAGGTCCTCGGCGGTGACGGTGGCCGGGTCGGCATCGGCGACCAGGCGCCCGCGGTAGATGACCCGGATGGTGTCGGACAGGCCGATCAGCTCGTCCAGGTCGGCGGAGATCAGCAGGACGGCCAGGCCGGCCCGCTGGGCGACCCGGATGTGCTCCCAGATCTGCGCCTGCGCGCCGACGTCCACACCACGGGTGGGGTGCGCGGCGATCAGCAGCTTGGGCTGGTGGCTCATCTCGCGGCCGATGATCAGCTTCTGCTGGTTGCCGCCGGAGAGGGAGGCCGCGGTGACCTCGATGCCGGGAGTGCGGACGTCGTAGGCCTCGACGATCCGCCAGGTGTCCTTGCGGGCGGCGCCCGGGTCGAGCAGGACGCCCTTGGAGTTGGGCGCCTCGGTGACGTGACCGAGGATCCGGTTCTCCCAGAGCGGGGCCTCCAGCAGCAGGCCGTGCTTGTGGCGGTCCTCGGGGATGTAGCCGATGCCGGCCTCGCGGCGGGCCCGGGTGAGCGAGCCGGAGAGGTCCTTGCCGTCCAGGGTGACGGTGCCGCCGTCCAGCGGCAGCATGCCCATGATGGCCTCGACCAGTTCGGCCTGGCCGTTGCCCTCGACGCCGGCGATGCCGAGGATCTCGCCCTTGTGGATGCGCAGCGAGATGTCGTCGAGGACGACGCGCTCGATGCCCTCGGCGTCGGTCTTGGCGATCCGCAGGTCCTTGACGTCGAGCATCTCGGTCGTGGTGACGGTCGACTCGCGGCTCTCCGGGGAGGGCAGCTCGGCGCCGACCATCATCTCGGCCAGCTGACGGGCGGTGACGGCCTTCGGGTCGGCGTCGCCGACCGTGGTGCCGCGCCGGATCACGCTGATCGCGTCGGCCACCGCCAGCACCTCGTGCAGCTTGTGCGAGATGAAGATGACGGTGACGCCCTCGGACTTGAGCTCGCGCAGGTTGTCGAACAGCGCGTCGACCTCCTGCGGGACGAGCACGGCCGTCGGCTCGTCGAGGATCAGGATCTTGGCGCCGCGGTAGAGCACCTTGAGGATCTCGACGCGCTGGCGGTCGGCGACGCCGAGGTCCTCGACCAGGGCGTCCGGGCGCACGCCCAGGCCGTACTGGTCGGAGATCTCCTTGATCTTCGCCTTCGCCTTGGCGCCGATGCCGTGGAGCTTCTCGCCGCCGAGGACGACGTTCTCCCACACGGTGAGGTTGTCGGCCAGCATGAAGTGCTGGTGGACCATGCCGATGCCGCGGGAGATGGCGTCGCCCGGGGTGTTGAACTCGCACGGCTCGCCGTTGATCGCGATGGTGCCCTCGTCCGGCTTCTGCATGCCGTAGAGGATCTTCATCAGCGTCGACTTGCCGGCGCCGTTCTCACCCATCAGGGCGTGCACGGTACCGCTGCGGACGGTGAGGTTGATGTCGTGGTTGGCCACGACACCGGGGAAGCGCTTGGTGATGCCGCGCAGTTCGACGGCCGATGTCGCCGTCCCCGCGCTGGGGGACCCTCCCCGGGGGGGGGGGCGGGGGGGGGTGGGGGTGTGGGCGATCTCGGGGGGGTGTGGCGGCGCGTCGTGGCGGGGGGCGGGCCAGGGGGATGAGGGGGGGGAGGGCACGGGGCCCGGGGGTACGCGTTGAGCGCACCCTGCCGGGCCCCTCCCGTGATGCTTTGCCGTTCATGGCGCTGCCGGGCAGGCGGCAGTCGCCGGTGCGTCCGGGACGCGCGGGCCTTACTGGGCCGGCGCGGTCGGGACGGTGGTGGCGCCGGAGGTGATCGCCGTGGTGGCGGCCTTCAGCTTGTCCTGGATGTCGTCGAGCTTGCCGCCGGTGGTGGCGAGCGAGACGCCCTCGGCCTTCAGGTCGAAGAGCTTGATGCCGGTGAACGGCTGGCCCTTCTTGATCGACTCGATGTAGGAGAAGACGGCGTTGTCGACGTTCTTCACCATCGAGGTCAGGATGCTGTTCTTGTACTTCGCCAGGGCCGGCTGGGCGGCCTGGTCGGAGTCGACGCCGATGGCCAGGGCACCCGGCTTGTTGGCGACGGCCTCGATGGCGCCGTTGCCGGAGGAGCCGGCGGCGGCGTAGATGACGTCCGCGCCCTTGTCGAGCTGGCCCTGCGCGGCCTCCTTGCCCTTGTCGGGCGAGTTGAAGCCGGTGAAGTCCGGAGGCGTGGTCAGGTAGGTGGTCTCGACCTGGATGTTCGCGTCGACGGACTTCACACCCGCCTTGTAACCGGCCTCGAACTTCTTGATGAGCTCGGTCTGCACACCGCCGATGAAGCCGACGTGCTTGGACTTCGACTTGTTCGCGGCGGCGACGCCGGCGAGGTACGAACCCTCCTGCTCGGCGAAGACCAGCGAAGTGACGTTGGACGGCTGGTCCTTGTCGTTCGAGTCGATGATCGCGAACTTGACGTTCGGGTTGTCCTTGGCGACCTTGTCGACCGCCTGCTGGTAGACGAAGCCGACCGCGATGATCGTCTTGTAGCCGCCGTCGATCAGGTTCTTGAGGCGGGTCTCCTTGTCGGCCTCGGCCTCGCCGGTCTTGGCGTCGGCCTCGGTGACCGCGACGCCGAGCTCGGCCTTGGCCTTGTCGAGACCGCGGGCGGCGGAGTCGTTGAACGACTGGTCGCCACGGCCGCCGATGTCGTAGGCCATACCGACCTTGATCGAGCCGTCGCCCGAACCGGAGGAGGTGTTGGTGTCAGTGCTCTTTGCGCCGCAAGCGGCGAGCGAGGCCATGCCCAGGGAACCCGAGAGCACAACCGCAGCGAGCTTCATTGAACGGCGCAAGGGAGTATCTCCTTCTCACACGCACCTGATTAGCGTGGTCGGACGCCACCGTAACGCGCGTAGAACACGGTTGGGTTACGGGCTGCCGGACCATTCGGGTTGTTATCAAACCGTGGTCTCACGGTCTTCCCAAGGCCCTATTCCCGTGCGCGGACGGTGATCCAAAGCTGGTTTTGCGGCCCAGTCTACGGAACCGTTCGATAACCCCGGATGGCGGTAAACCGGCCGGTCACCGAGATGAGGTGCCGGCCGGTCGCCCGAGGGTCGCCCGAGAGGGCGTTCACGCAGTGCCCGAGGAGATGCCCGAGGACGGTGTGCGCCGCTCAATCCCGCGGCTCAGTACTGCTGTTCGGTTTCGGCGGCTCGGTCCTGCCGCTCAGCTCTGCCGTTCGATTTCCGCAGCTCAGTCCCGCGGCTCAGTGCTGTGGCTCGTCCAGGGCGAGCGCCGCGAACAGCTCCACGCCGATCCCGATCGCGCGCTCGTCGGCGTCGAAGCGGCCCTGGTGCAGGTCACGGACGGTGGTGTCACCGGGGGCGCGGACGCCCAGCCGGGCCAGCGCGCCCGGGGCGTGCTCCAGGTACCAGGAGAAGTCCTCGCCGCCCAGGCTCTGCTCGGTGCTCTCCACCACCTGCGCACCCTCCCGGCCGAACCGGTCGGTCATCGCCGCGTCCAGCAGGGCGACCGAGACCGCCTCGTTGACCACCGGCGGCACCCCCCGGTGGTAGTCCAGCGTCCACTTCGCCCGGTAGGTCTCGGCGAGCTTGGCGATCAGCTCGTGCAGCAGGTCGGGCGCCTCGCGCCAGCCGTCCAGCTCCAGGCAGCGGACGGTGCCCTCCAGTTCGGCGCGCTGCGGGATGACGTTGGGCGCGGAGCCGGAGGCGATCCGGCCCCAGACCAGGCTGACGCCCCAGCGCGGGTCCATCCGGCGGGCCAGCGCGCCCGGCAGGTCGGCGGCCATCCGGGCGATCGCGGTCACCAGGTCGGTGGTCAGGTGCGGGCGGGCGGTGTGCCCGCCGGGGCCGTCCAGGTGCAGCACCAGGCGGTCGCAGGCCGAGGTGATCGCCCCGGTGCGCAGGGCGATCCGGCCCACCTCCACCTTGGGGTCGCAGTGCACCGCGAAGATCCGGCCGACGCCGTCCATCCCCCCGGCCTTGATCACGTCCAGCGCACCGCCCGGCAGGACCTCCTCGGCCGGCTGGAACACCAGCCGGACGGGGCGGCGCAGTTCGCCGGTGCGGACGGCCTCGGCCAGCACCAGGGCGGTACCGAGCACCACCGCGGTGTGCACGTCGTGGCCGCAGGCGTGGGCCCGGCCGGGGACGGTCGAGCGGTACGGCACGTCGGTCTTGGCGTCGTCGATCGGCAGCGCGTCGATGTCGGCGCGGAAGGCCAGGAACTCGGCGCCGGGGGCGGTGCCGGCCGGGACGATGTCGACGATCAGGCCGGTGCCGCCGGGCAGCACCCGGGGGCTCAGGCCGGCCGCCACCAGCCGGTCGCGGAGCAGGCCGGTGGTGCGGAACTCCTGGCGGCCGAGCTCCGGGTGCCGGTGCAGGTCACGGCGGAAGGCGATCAGCTCGGACTCCAGCCCCCGGACCCGGGCGCGCAGTTCGGCGGCGGGGCGTGCGGTGGCCAGAGTGGCGCCCGGCTGAGCGGGCTCAGGACGGTTCATCTCAACAAGGGTAGGCCTGTTGGGGGGATTTGGCCCGACTTCTGGAAAACTAGTCCCCGGATGGGCGCATACCGGCCGAACAGGTGGGTATGACATCTCGTTTCAGCCGCCTTCCCCGATTGCTTGCCCTGTGCAACGACCGCCCGGAGCGGCGGTCACGGCCGGCCCCTTCTTGGCGATGCGTCAGAAGCTCTCCACCGGGGCGTACACGCCCCACACCTCCCGCAGCGCGTCGCAGACCTCGCCGACGGTGGCCCGCGCGGCCAGCGCCTCCTTCATCGGGTACAGCACGTTCCCCGCCCCCTCCGCGGTGCGGCGCAGGCCGTCCAGCGCCCGGGCGACGGCCACGCGGTCCCGCCCGGCCCGCAGCCGGGCCAGCCGCTCGGCCTGCTGCCGCTCGACCGCCGGATCCACCCGCAACGGCCGGTACGGCTCCTCGGCGTCCAGCCGGAAGCGGTTGACGCCGACCACCGTCCGCTCCCCGGAGTCGGTCTCCTGCTGGAGCCGGTAGGCGGTGCGCTCGATCGCGGCCTTCTGGAAGCCCTGCTCGATCGCGGCCACCGCGCCGCCCAGCTCCTCGACCCGGGCCATCAGCGCCAGCGCGGCGGCCTCCACCTCGTCGGTCAGCGACTCGACCGCGTACGAGCCGGCGAACGGGTCGACGGTGGCGGTCACGTCGGTCTCGTGGGCGAGCACCTGCTGGGTGCGCAGGGCGAGCCGGGCGGCCTTCTCGGTGGGCAGCGCGATCGCCTCGTCGAAGCCGTTGGTGTGCAGCGACTGGGTGCCGCCGAACACCGCGGCGAGCGCCTGCACCGAGACCCGGACCAGGTTCAGCTCGGGCTGCTGAGCGGTGAGCTGCACCCCGGCGGTCTGGGTGTGGAAGCGCAGCATCCACGAGCGCGGATCCTTCGCGCCGAACTCCTCCCGCATCACCCTGGCCCAGATCCGGCGGGCGGCACGGAACTTGGCCACCTCCTCCAGCAGCGTGACCCGGGCCACGAAGAAGAACGAGAGCCGGGGGGCGAAGTCGTCCACCGCCATCCCGGCGGCGATCGCGGTACGGACGTAGGCGATGCCGTTGGCCAGCGTGAAGGCGATCTCCTGCGCCGGATCCGCCCCGGCCTCGGCCATGTGGTAGCCGGAGATGGAGATGGTGTTCCAGCGCGGGATCTCCGCCCGGCAGTACCGGAAGACGTCCGCGACCAGCCGCAGCGAGGGCTGCGGCGGGAAGATGTACGTGCCCCGGGCGATGTACTCCTTCAGCACGTCGTTCTGGACCGTGCCGGTCAGCCGGGCCGGCGCCACCCCCTGGGCCTCGCCGACCAGTTGGTAGAGCAGCAGGAGCAGTGCGGCGGGCGCGTTGATGGTCATCGAGGTGGACACCCCGCCCAGCGGGATGCCGTCGAACAGCACGGCCAGGTCCTCGACGCTGTCGACGGCCACGCCCACCTTGCCCACCTCCCCGGCGGCGAGCGGCGCGTCCGAGTCGTAGCCCATCTGGGTGGGCAGGTCGAAGGCCACCGACAGGCCGGTGCCGCCACTCACGATCAGCTGCCGGTAGCGGGCGTTGGACTCGGCGGCGGTACCGAAGCCCGCGTACTGGCGCATCGTCCACGGCCGGCCGGCGTACATCGTCGGGTAGACGCCCCGGGTGTACGGGTACTCCCCCGGCCGGCCGAGCCTGCTCGCCGGATCCCAGTCGGCCAGCGCCTCCGGGCCGTACAGCGGCTCGATCGGGAAGCCTGACTCGGCGCGGCGCGGCTCGGCTGCCATGAGGTCCCTCCACGGGATCGGCGGGGGCATCGGTCGGTCCTCGCAATGTAGGACAGGACCTGGAGCGGGACCGGGCGGCGCGGGCGCGGACACGGTTGAGATGATCGGGTGAACGACCGGATGAGCCCCAGGGAGTGGCAATGACCGAGCAGAAGGTGGCCGTGGTCACCGGTGCCAGCAGTGGAATCGGCGCGGCGACCGCCCGCCGGCTGGCGGCCGAGGGCTTCGACGTGGTGCTGACCGCCCGGCGGACCGAGCGGATCGAGGCGCTGGCCAAGGAGATCGGCGACGGGGGCGGTTCGGCCAGGGCGGTCACGCTCGACGTCACCGACCGGGCCGCCGTGGACGCCTTCGCGGCCGAGGTCGGCCGGGTCGACGTGCTGGTGAACAACGCCGGCGGGGCGATCGGCGCCGAGACGGTCGAGCACGGCGACCCGGCCGACTGGCTGGCCATGTACGAGGTGAACGTGCTCGGCGTGCTGCACGTGACGCAGGCGCTTCTGCCGGCCCTGCGGGCCACCGGCGACGGCACCGTGCTGGTGCTCTCCTCGACCGCCGCGCTGGCCGCGTACGAGGGCGGCGGCGGGTACGTCGCGGCCAAGCACGCCGCGCACACCATCGCGGCGACGCTGCGCCTGGAGCTGTGCGGGGAGCCGATCCGGGTGATCGAGATCGCCCCCGGCATGGTGAAGTCCGAGGGCTTCGCCGTCACCCGCTTCCGCGGCGACGAGGAGAAGGCCGCGGCCGTGTACGCCGGCGTGGCCGAGCCGCTGACCTCGGAGGACATCGCCGACACCGTGGCCTGGGCGGTCACCCGCCCCCCGCACGTCAACATCGACCTCCTGGTCGTCCGCCCCCGCGCCCAGGCCGCCAACCACAAGGTCCACCGCGCCTGACGGCGGTCGGATCCACCGGCGGCCCGGCCACCCCGTACACCTCTGGCCAAGGGCCTCGCCAGAGCCGCCCTCCTGAGGTGGGGGTGCCGGATCAGCGGATGCCGGATTAACAGATGAATGTGGGGAGGGCGCTGACACAAAGATGTCAACGTCACAACTTGATAGCTCGTCCGGATGAATTCCGCGCGCGCCCTCCCCAACTGATGACGGCTCAACTACCTTTGAGGAGCTGCCCGACCGGCGCCGTGACGCCGCCCGCAGCCCCCATACTTCAGCTGCTCCACCCCACCCCACTTCACCGGCACCTTCCCGCCCTCACGAGGAGGACCCGCTGGCCAGCGACATCCCGCCACAGCGGCTCGATCCAAGCTCCGAGCCGACCCTCCTCGGGCTGCACCGCTTCAACGAAGCCGATGCCGGCGCCGCCGAGGAGGCCCTCCTGGCCTGCTGCGGCAGCCACCGCTGGGCCCTGCGGCTCACCGCGCACCGGCCCTACCCCGACATAGAGTCCCTGCTGGCCGCCGCCAGCGAGGCCTCCTACGACCTCCGCCCGGCCGACCTGGCCGAGGCGCTCGCCGACGAGAGCTGGATGCCGCAACCGCTGCTCGGCATGCGGGCACCGGGCAGCCAGGCCGCGCACACCGCGCTGCGGGCCGCCCACGCCGCGTACGAGGCCAGGTTCGGCCACGTCTTCGTGGTCTGCCTGGAGGGCGTGGCCCCGGAGGAGATGCTCGACACCGTGCTCTCCTCGATCCGCACCCGGCTGGCCAACGACCCGGACGAGGAGCGGCTGATCGCGGCGGACGAGCTCCGCCGGATCGCCCTCACCCGACTGGAGCACCTGGTCGCCACCCATTCGGAGGCCGGGGCGCGCTGAGCAGCCGCCGTCTCCTCCATCCCGCCCACTCCCTCCCCGCCCGCTAACTCTCCGCCCGCTAACTCTCCGCCCGCTACTTCTTCTTCGCCTGGGCGGCCCGCAGCTTGGCCACCTGCTGCCGGACGATCACCTCGTCCGGCGCGGCGGCCGGCTCGGCGGCGACCCCGAAGGTGGTGAACACCGCGAGCGCCGGCCCGATCCGGGCCAGCACCGCACGCTGCGAGAGCACCGCGCTCCCCGATTCATTCGTCAGGGTGAATCCGAGCGCGGCGTCCGCTCCCCCGGGGGTGGGCGTGTCCTCACGGTTCAGCCGGTGCCTGGTCCGGATCGGCGCCTTCTTCCCCGGCTTCTCGGCCGGCGGCGCCGGGGCCATCGAGGTGAACGCGGCACACGGGCCGAACAGCTTCTCCAGCTCCGCCTGGAGCACGGCCGCCCGCCCCGTCCGGTAGCCGAGCAGGCCGCCGTACACGCCGCCCCTGGGGTCGGCGGTCCGGGCCACGCTCAGGTCGGTCTCCGCGTACGGGTAGCCCGGGGCCGGCGAGGCCGAGGCGGTGCCGGCCCCGGTCGGGGCGGCCGAGGCGGCCGGGGTCACCGCGTCCAGCAGCGGCTGGCAGGCCGGGACGTCCGCGACCTCCCGCCCGGCGCCCGCCCCGGTGTCGCCGTGGCCTGGCGTCATCACCGTCACCGTGTAGCCCGCCCCGAGGTCGGCACCGGCCACCGCGGCCGCCCGCAGCTCGGCCGCGGACAGCTCGCGGCCGGGCCCGGCCCGGTCCGCGGAGGAGCCGCCGACCGTGGTGCAGCCCGTGGCGAGCAGCAGCAGGGCCGCGAGGGCGGCGGCGGACGGTCGGACGGGGCGAAGCGGCACGGGGGCCTCGGCAGGGTGTCGGCGGCGGAGCGGGCCGCCACCGTAACGCAGTCGAGCCGTCACCCAGAGCGACCAAAGCGCCGCTGGTTCCCGTCCGGCTAGGCCAGTCGTGCCTGATTGATCACACCTGAGACCCCCGGAGGCGGTTCCCGACGCAGCGTCGATAGGATGCTGGCGGCCGGTGGACCGTACCTGGCCGGGCTGACCGACACCGAAGCCGGCCGAGCCCCCAATCGCTTCCGGAGGGTTTTTCCGTGCCGGCTGGAACGCTGTACCGCGGCCGGGAAGGCATGTGGAGCTGGGTGGCTCATCGAGTCACCGGCGTCCTCATCTTTTTCTTCCTGTTCGCCCATGTCCTGGACACCGCTCTGGTGCGAGTGTCGCCCGAGGCGTACGACACCGTCATTCAGACGTACAAGACTCCTCTCGTGAACCTGATGGAGTACGGCCTGGTGGCCGCCATCCTGTTCCACGCCCTCAACGGCCTGCGGGTCGTCGCCGTGGACTTCTGGTCCAAGGGCCCGAAGTACCAGAAGCAGATGCTCTGGACCGTCGTGGCGGTCTGGGTCGTGCTGATGGCCGGCTCCTTCTACGGGATCCTGCAGCACACGCTGATCTCCTGGTTCGGGAAGTGAGCTGACACATGTCCACGGAATACTCCGACGCGCTGGTCGTCCCCTCCGCGCACGCGCACACCGGCAAGGGCCTCGGCACCGGCAACCCGGCGGACGCGTTCGTCATCGAGCCGCCGCGCAAGCGGACCCCGAAGACCCCGCGCCGCACCCGCACCAACTTCGAGATGCTGGCCTGGCTCTTCATGCGCCTGTCCGGCATCGTCCTCGTGGTCCTGATCCTCGGGCACCTGCTCATCATGCTGGTGCTCGACGGCGGCGTCTCCAAGATCGGCTTCGCCTTCGTGGCCGGCCGCTGGGCCTCGCCGTTCTGGCAGGTCTGGGACCTCACGATGCTCTGGCTCGCCATGCTCCACGGCGCCAACGGCATGCGGCAGGTCATCAACGACTACGCCGAGAAGGACTCGACCCGGCTCTGGCTGAAGGGGCTCATGGGTACCGCCACGGTCTTCACCGTGCTGCTCGGCACCCTGGTGATCTTCACCTTCGACCCCAACATCTGACGACAAAGCATCTAATCGGCAATCGGCAGAGGCCAGAGGCGAGTTAGAACCCCCATGCAGATTCACCAGTACGACACCGTCATCGTCGGCGCCGGCGGCGCCGGCATGCGCGCGGCCATCGAGTCGACGCAGCGCACCCGCACCGCCGTCCTGACCAAGCTCTACCCCACCCGGTCCCACACCGGCGCGGCCCAGGGCGGCATGTGCGCCGCCCTCGCCAACGTCGAGGAGGACAACTGGGAGTGGCACACCTTCGACACGGTCAAGGGTGGTGACTACCTGGTCGACCAGGACGCCGCCGAGATCATGTGCAAGGAGGCCATCGACGCCGTCCTCGACCTGGAGAAGATGGGCCTGCCCTTCTCCCGCACCGAGCAGGGCCGGATCGACCAGCGCCGCTTCGGCGGGCACTCCCGCAACCACGGTGAGGCCCCCGTCCGCCGCTCCTGCTACGCGGCCGACCGCACCGGTCACATGATCCTCCAGACGCTGTTCCAGAACTGCGTCAAGCACGGCGTCGAGTTCTTCAACGAGTTCTACGTCCTCGACCTGCTGATCAACGAGGGCAAGACGGCCGGCGTCGTCGCCTACGAGCTGGCCACCGGCGAGATCCACGTCTTCCAGGCCAAGTCCGTCGTGTTCGCCTCCGGCGGCACCGGCAAGTTCTTCAAGGTCTCCTCCAACGCCCACACCCTCACCGGTGACGGCCAGGCCCTGGTGTACCGCCGCGGCCTGCCGCTGGAGGACATGGAGTTCTTCCAGTTCCACCCGACCGGCATCTGGCGCATGGGCATCCTGCTCACCGAGGGCGCCCGCGGCGAGGGCGGCATCCTGCGCAACAAGGACGGCGAGCGCTTCATGGAGCGCTACGCCCCCGTCATGAAGGACCTCGCGTCCCGTGACGTCTGCTCCCGCGCGATCTACACCGAGATCCGCGAAGGCCGCGGCTGCGGTCCGGACGGCGACCACGTCTACCTGGACCTGACCCACCTGCCGCCGGAGCAGCTGGACGCCAAGCTCCCGGACATCACCGAGTTCGCCCGCACCTACCTCGGCATCGAGCCCTACACGGACCCGATCCCGATCCAGCCCACCGCGCACTACGCCATGGGCGGCATCCCGACCAACGTCGAGGGTGAGGTGCTGCGCAACAACACCGACGTCGTCCCGGGCCTGTACGCGGCCGGCGAGGTCGCCTGCGTGTCCGTGCACGGCGCCAACCGCCTGGGCACCAACTCGCTGCTGGACATCAACGTGTTCGGCCGTCGCGCGGGCATCGCCGCCGCCGACTACGCCAACGTGCACGAGTTCGTCGAGCTGCCCGAGAACCCGGCCGAGAAGGTCCAGGCCCTGGTCGACGGCCTGCGCGAGGCCGCCGGCACCGAGTCCGTGGCGCAGATCCGCAAGGAGCTGCAGGAGACCATGGACGCCAACGCGATGGTGTACCGCACCGGCGCCACCCTGAAGCAGGCGGTCGAGGACATCGCCGCGCTGAAGGAGCGCTACAAGAACGTCTCGATCCAGGACAAGGGCTTCCGGTACAACACGGACCTGCTGGAGGCCGTCGAGCTGGGCAACCTGCTCGACCTGGCCGAGGTGCTGGCCGTCTCCGCGCTGGCCCGCGAGGAGTCGCGCGGCGGCCACTACCGCGAGGACTTCCCGACCCGTGACGACGTGAAGTTCATGCAGCACACCATGGCGTACCAGGAGGTCGCCGCCGACGGCAGCACCTCCATCCGCCTCGACTACAAGCCGGTCGTCACGACCCGCTACCAGCCGATGGAGCGTAAGTACTGATGAGCACTCCTACCGTGGAGAAGCACTCGGCCGCTCTGGACGCGGTCGAGGCGGGCGGCGTCGAGCTGATCACCGTCACCTTCCGGATCCGCCGGTTCAACCCGGAGGAGCACCCGGACCCGGTGTGGGTCGACTACCAGCTGACGCTCGACCCGAAGGAGCGCGTCCTGGACGCGCTCAACAAGATCAAGTGGGAGCAGGACGGCACCCTCACCTACCGCCGTTCCTGCGCGCACGGCATCTGCGGCTCCGACGCCATGCGGATCAACGGCCGCAACCGGCTGGCGTGCAAGACCCTGATCAAGGACGTCGACCCGGAGAAGCCGATCACGATCGAGGCCATAAAGGGCCTCACGGTCCTCAAGGACCTGGTCGTGGACATGGACCCGTTCTTCCAGGCGTACAAGGACGTCATGCCGTTCCTCATCACCAAGGGGAACGACCCGACCCGCGAGCGCCTGCAGTCCGCCGAGGACCGCGAGCGCTTCGACGACACCACCAAGTGCATCCTGTGCGCCGCGTGCACGTCGTCCTGCCCGGTGTTCTGGAACGACGGCCAGTACTTCGGCCCGGCCGCGATCGTGAACGCGCACCGCTTCATCTTCGACTCGCGCGACGAGGGCGCCGAGCAGCGCCTGGAGATCCTCAACGACCGTGAGGGCGTGTGGCGCTGCCGCACCACCTTCAACTGCTCCGAGGCCTGCCCGCGTGGCATCGAGGTCACCAAGGCGATCCAGGAAGTGAAGCGGGCGCTGGTCACCCGCCGCTTCTGATCTCCGCCTGACATGGCGAAGGCCCCCCCCCCCGCCACAGACGGGAGCACGGGGGGGTGCGGAGGGTGGCGGGCGGGCGCCCCCGGCG